>DASYPC010000310.1:0-4383 GCA_036007105.1 Burkholderiales bacterium
TGCAGCGGCTTGCCCGACGAGCACGTAGAGCTCGGCACCTGGTCCTCCGACGGACGAGACAGACCCGGGACGGCATCCGAGCCGCGCCGCATCCAGCCGAGCGACGAGTTCCGGTGCGCGCCGACCCATCACCGAGAGAACGGACCAGGCGGCCGTCACGTCCTCAACACGTACTTGCTCGCCCGTTCGCACGTGGCGCCGGATCCACGCCGCGTCGCGCACCGGCTGCGCCGTTCCGGTGACGATGAGGAACTCGTCGCCTGCGAGCCGTTGCACGGTCAGATCGGATTCGAATCCGCCGCGCGCGTTGAGCATCGCCGTGTAGACGGAGCGTCCGACCGGCACATCGATCCGGTTCGCGCAGAGCCGCTCGAGCACCGCGAGCGCGTCACGCCCCCGCACCGAAAGCTTGCCGAATGAAGTCTGATCGAAGACGCCGACGGCGTTACGCACCGCGCGCTGCTCTTCGATCACGTCGTCGAGCCAGTCGGGTCTTCCCAACGTGTAATGCATCTGCGGCTTCTCGCCTGCGCGTGCGAACCAGTTGGGCCGCTCCCAGCCCATCTTCGAGCCGAAGCAGGCGCTTTTTGCCTCGAGGCGCTCGTAGAGCGGAGATTTGAGCAGCGGGCGACCGGACTCGAGCTCCTGGCGCGGCCAGCGCATTGCGTAGTGCAGGCCGAGCGTCTCGACCGTTCGCACCCGCAGCCAATCCGCAGCGGCGGCGTAGGGGCCGAAGCGCCGGATGTCGACTTCGAACAGATCCATCGGCGCCTCGCCCGCGACGATCCATTCGGCGAGCAGCTTTCCCGCGCCGCCGCCGTTGGCGATTCCGGCCGAGTTGAAGCCCGCGGCGACGAAATAGTTCCGGACTTCCGGCGCTTCGCCGAGGATGAAGTTGCCGTCCGGCGTGAAGCTCTCCGGGCCGTTCACCATCGTCTTCACGCCGCTCGTCTCGAGCGCCGGCACGCGGTGGACCGCGTTCTTCATCAGGATCTCGAACTGCTCCCAGTCCTCGGGGAGGAGCTGGAACTCGAACTTTTCCGGGATGCCCGCCATGCCCCACGGTTTCGCTTGCGGCTCGAAGCCTCCCATCAGAAGCCCGCCGACCTCCTCCTTGAAATAGATGAAGCCGTCCGGATCACGCATCACCGGCAGCATCGGGTGCACGCCCTGGATCCGCTCGGTGACGATGTAGAAGTGCTCCGCGGAGTGGAGCGGCACGCGGACACCTGCGAGCGCACCGAACGAACGCGCCCACTGGCCTGCGCAGTTCACCAGCACTTCGCAGCGCACGTCTCCTGCGGTGGTGGCGACACCCTGCACCGCGCCGTTCGCGAGCTTGACGCCGGTCGCCTGGATTCCCTGCACGATCTTCACGCCGAGGTTGCGTGCGCCCCTCGCAAGCGACTGCGTGAGATCTGCGGGATTCACCTTTCCGTCGTGCGTGAACCAAAGCGCGCCCTGCAGATCGTCGGTGCGCATGACCGGCCATTTCTCCGCCGCTTCGCGCGGGCCGATCAGATGCACTTCGATGCCGAAGCTGCGCGCCATCGCCGCCTGGCGCTGGAACGAAATCCAGCGCTCGGCCGTGCGCGCGACATTGACGCTCCCGCATTGCTTCCAGCCGGTCGCGAGGCCGGTCTCCGCTTCCAGCGTCGCGTAGAGGCCAATGCCATACTGGCTCATGCGCGTCATCGAACGGTTGGGCCGCATCTGGCCGACGAGCCCCGCCGCGTGCCACGTAGTCCCGCAGGTGAGGCTTCCCTGCTCGAGCAGCAGCACGTCGCGCTTGCCGAGCTTGGCGAGGTGATAGGCGACGCTGACACCGGCGATCCCGCCGCCGACGATGACGATCTCGGCATGCCCGGGCAGCGCGCTCACTGCGCAGGCGAGATCGCGCCGACCTCGATGCCGTTCCAGTTCCGCAGCGCCGGCCGCAGCAACCGGTCGAGCGCGGCATGATCCTCGTCGTCGAGCGATACGAAGCGCGCGATCACGCCGGCCATCGCGACCTCGGATGCGCGCGCAGCACCATCATCGATCTTGATCGCGACACCGAGGCCGGCGCCGGGAATCGCGCCGCAGAAAACACCCTCCGCGCCGGTTTTGACGAAGACGCGATCGCCAAAACGCTCCATCACCGCAGTGCAGAAGCGCCCGGTGCCGGCGATATGCCAGGGCTTGGCGGCGCAGGCTTCGCGCAGTCGCCTGGCCGCCTTGGCGCGCTCCGGTCCCATGCCCGTCCCGCTGCCGAATCGGGCGAAACCACGAGCGAGCGCGGCGAGCGGCATCGCCCAGGTCGGCACAGAGCAGCCGTCGACCGCCCGATGCTCGTCCGGAATAGCGATGCCGGCGAGATCCTCGAACACGGCTTTCACCGCTCGCTGCACCGGGTGCCCGGGCTCGGTGTACCCGCGGGGATCGACCCCGAGCGCGCAGGCGGCGCAGAGAAACCCCGCGTGCTTCCCCGAGCAGTTGTTATGCAGCGCGGTTGCGCTTGCGCCGCTGCGGGCAAGCGCTTGCGCCGACGGTGCGTGGCTCGGCCAGTGCACGCCGCAAGCGAGCGATAACGGATCGAGCCCGGCGGCCGCGAGCATGCGCTCGACGACCGCGACGTGCCCCGGCTCGCCGCCGTGCGAAGCGCACGCAAGCGCGAGCGCTTCTTCGTCCAGGCCAAAGCAGTCCACGGCGCCGGATTCCACCAGCACGAGCGCCTGCATCGCCTTGACCGCCGAGCGCGGATAGACCAGCGTGTCCACACTGCCGAGCGCCAGCACGATCGATCCATCGGCAGCGACCACCGCGATCGATCCCCGGTGGCGCGACTCGATGAGAGAACCACGCCGGATCTCCGCAACTACGGGATTAGGCATCGCGGATCGTTGCCTCGACGATACCGAGCGCGTTCTCGAGATCACGCTCCTCGATGACCAGCGGCGGCGCGAGCACGAGCACGTTGCCCTGCCCCACCTTGAATGAGAGGCCTTTCGCAAGGCACCGATACAGCGCCTCCTCGGCGAGCCCCGCATCGGCGAGCTCGATCGCAAGCAGCAAGCCGATCCCCCGCACGTCCACGATTGCGGGAATGCGCGCCTGCATGACACGCAGCCGCTCGAGCGCCTGCGCACCCAGCCGGTTCGCGCGCTCGAGCAATCCTTCGGCTTCGATCACCTCGATCGTCGCGAGCGCGGCCGCGCATCCGAGCGGACTTTTCTCGTGCGTATAGTGGCCGAGCGCGCGATCGCCCGCGACGTCGAGCCCTTCGCGCGCGACGAGCGCCGCCATCGGAAAGACCCCGCCGCCGAGGCCTTTGCCGAGCACGACCATGTCGGGAACGATCCCGTAGCGCTCGAACGCGAACATCGCGCCGGTGCGTCCGAGGCAAACCGGGATCTCGTCGAGGATCAGCAGTGCTCGATGCCGGTCGCAAGCCGCGCGCAGCGTCTCGTAGTAGGCACGCGGCGGCACTTGGACATCCGTAGAGCGCACCGTCTCGACGATCACCGCTGCGACCTCCTCTTCCTTTGCGAGCACGTACTCGACGTACTCGGCGCAACGCGCATCACAGCTCGCGCCACAGCCGAAGCGGCAGCCGCGGGGGTCGCACGGCGGCACATGCTCGGTGCCGGGCAGCAGCGGCCCGATGCCGCGTCGGAAGACCGCTTCGCCGCCGACCGAGATCGCATCCAGCGATGCGCCGTGAAACGAATCCCACATCGAGATCGTCTTGTGGCGCCCGGTGGCGATGCGAGCGAGCTTGAGCGCCATGCCGATCGCCTCGGCGCCGCCGGGTGCGAACAGAACCTTGTTCAAGTCGCCGGGGGCGAGCGCGGCGAGTTTCGCTGCAAGCTCGACGGCGTACGCGTTGGTGAAGCGGCGCGGCGAGAACGGCAGCGTATCGAGCGCCTTCTTCACCGCAGCGATGACGCGCGGATGGCCATGGCCGACCTGGTGCACGCTATTGCCGTGGAAATCCATGATGCGCCGGCCCTCCACGTCCTCGAGCCAGATGCCCGAAGCCGACCGCAGCGCATTGAGGCACGGCGTCGAGAGCGACTGGTGGAGAAAATACTTCGCGTCTTCAGCGAGGAGCGCGCGCGTCGCTGCGCCGAGGTGCTCGGCCTCCCAGCGCTTGCGGCGCGGCGACAGGTTGACGTCGCCTTCGGAGGAGCGGTCGTGGTTCGATTTATCGTTCATCGCAGCTGTCTTCGGCTTGAAATATACCCCCCATTGGGCGGCGGCCTTTTCGGTACACTAGGCGTGCCAGCCACGAGGGGAGAAAAACATGAGATCCATCGTACTTTGCCTGGGTGCGCTGCTTCTGGGTGCATCGGGAACAGCGCTCGCGCAGAAAACGCAGCTCCTCGTCTACACCGCGCTCGA
>DASYPC010000311.1:0-3883 GCA_036007105.1 Burkholderiales bacterium
CGACGAGACGCCGGCGCTCAACGCGCTCGAGCTGCGCGCGCGCGCGCGGCGCCTGAAGCGTCAGTGCGGCAAGCTCGGGCTGCTGATGGTCGATTACCTGCAGCTGATGTCGGCGTCGACGCACGGCGAGAACCGCGCGACTGAGATCTCGGAGATTTCACGCTCGCTCAAGGCGCTCGCCAAGGAGCTCGACGTGCCGGTGATCGCGCTCTCGCAGCTCTCGCGCGCGGTCGAGCAGAGAAACGACCGCCGCCCGATGATGTCGGACCTGCGCGAGAGCGGCGCGATCGAGCAGGACGCCGACGTGATTCTCTTCATCTACCGCGACGAAGTGTATTTCCCGGACAAGGAAGAGGCCAAGGGCCGCGCCGAGGTGATCATCGGCAAGCAAAGGAACGGACCGATCGGCCGCGTCGAGCTCACGTTCCTCGGCCAATACACGCGCTTCGAGAGCCAGGCGCGCGGCGGGTCGTACTAGCTCGCTATTTCTTCGTTGCGCTCCAGCGCCCTTCGGCGCCGCTCTCCGAGCGGAACGATCCTTCCATCTTGTTGCCGGTCACGCGCCCGTTGAAGTCGCGGCGCACACCGGTGTTGTCCACGTAGGCGAAGCTGATCAGGAATCCGCGCAGCCGCGCTTCGCGCAGCCCGGCGTGGATCGGTCCGAGCACGACGTGTCCGTCGAGTTTCTGGAACTTCTGCTCGAGCGCCAGTTCGGCGCGCTCGCCGCCCAGGTCGACCGACCAGCCGCCCATCACGTTGGCGGGCACGATCCACAGGTACGCGCGGCGCCCGTCCATGCTCGAGGTCTCGTCGGGCTCCCAGTCTTCCATGTTGAACGAGTGCGACACCACGCGCGTCCCCGGCCGCATGGCGAGGATCTGCGGCCGCAGCTTCATGTTGAGCGCAGGCAGCAGGTACATCGTAACCACCGTCGCAGTCGTGAAATCGCTCGCGAAGATGTCGCCCTGCACGATCTTCGCCTTGGCGGTCACACCCGCTTTTTCTACATTGCGCTGCGCATGCTTGGCCATGTCCGGGTTGTATTCGATGCCGAGCGCGCGCGCGCCCATCTTCTTGGCTGCGGCGATCGCGATCTTGCCGTCGCCGGCGCCGAGGTCGACCACGTAGTCGTTGGCGGTGACCTGGGCCATCCGCAGCATCCGGTCCACGACCTCGTCGGGCGTCGGCACCCAGATCACGTCCTTGCCGGCCTGGCCGACCTGCGGCTCGTATTCCTTGTCCTTCTGCTGGGCGATCGCTGGCAGTGCGAAAGCGAGCGCGAGCGCGAGAGGTGCGGTGAGTCGGGCGGCAAAGCTCATGCTGAATCCTCTGGAAAAAGGCGGGTTGCAGGGTAGCAGAAATCAGAGCGCTTCGGCAGCGTGATCTGCGAGACGGGAGCGCTCCCCGCGCGCCAATGTGACATGGCCCGAGTAGGCCCAGTCTTTCATCCTGTCGACGACGTAAGTAAGGCCCGAGCTGCCCTCGGTGAGGTACGGCGTATCGATCTGGGCGATGTTGCCCAGGCATACGACCTTGGTGCCCGGACCGGCACGCGTGACCAGGGTCTTCATCTGCTTGGGCGTCAGGTTCTGCGCCTCGTCGATGATCAGCCACTTGTTGATGAACGTGCGGCCGCGCATGAAGTTGAGGGACTTCACGCGGATGCGCGAGCGCACCAGGTCGCGCGTCGCCGCGCGGCCCCACTCGCCGCCCGATTCGTCCGAAGCGTTGAGGACGTCGAGGTTGTCCTCCATGGCGCCCATCCAAGGCTGCATCTTTTCTTCCTCGGTGCCGGGCAGGAAGCCGATGTCCTCGCCGAGCGGCACCGTCACGCGGGTCACGATGATCTCGCTGTAGCGCTTGTCGTCCAGCACCTGCGTGAGGCCCGCGGCGAGCGCGAGCAGCGTCTTGCCGGTGCCCGCCTGGCCGAGCAGCGTGACGAAATCCACCTGCGGGTTCATCAGCAGGTTGAGCGCGAAGTTCTGCTCGCGGTTGCGCGCCGTGATTCCCCAGACCGCGTTCTTGGCGTGCGTGTAATCGCGCAGCGTCTCGAGCACGGCGACCCGCCCCTGCCGCTCCTTCACCAGCGCGTAGAGCGGGCGCTCGCCCGACTCGTCGTAGACGAACTCGTTCAGGTGCAGCCGCGGCGCGAGCGGTCCGCGCACGCGGTAATACGTGTGCCCTTCCTTCTTCCACGATTCCATGTCGCGGCCGTGCGCATCCCAGAAGTCGGCCGGCAGGCGGCACACGCCGGTGTAGAGCAGGTCGGCGTCCTCGAGGACCTTGTCGCTCGAATAGTCTTCCGCGGCGAGGCCGAGCGCCTTCGCCTTGATGCGCATGTTGATGTCCTTGGACACCAGGATCACCTGGCGCTGCGGCTCGCGCTTCTGCAGGTGGCGCACGACCGACAGGATCTGGTTGTCGGTCTTGCCCGAGGCGAGCGTGGCCGGCAGGTCGCCGTTGATCGCTTCGGTCTGCAGGTAGAGCCGGCCGCGCGGAATCGACCCGGCCTTCGCGGCGATCGGGATCCCGGCGGCGATGTCCGTGATCACGTTCGACACGATCTCGTCGAGGAATCGGCTCGCCTGGCGGGCGTTGCGCGCGACGTCCGACAGGCCTTTCTTGTGGTCGTCCAGTTCCTCGAGCGTCCCGATCGGCAGATAGATGTCGTGCTCCTCGAAGCGGAACAGGCTCGTCGGATCGTGCATCAGCACGTTCGTGTCGAGCACGAACAGCTTGGAGAGCGGTTTCTTGCGGGGCTGGCGGGACTTCTGCGCCATCGGGGAAAGGGAGGGAGGGGAAGTTTCGGGGCTGGCTTCGATGCGGTCCGGTTCGAATGGGAGTTCGGCTGGACGATCAGAGGGTTTTAGCAAAGTCGAGTACCTCCTGGGCGTACGCAGAGGCGGAAAGGGCCATCGGTCGGAGGAACGGAAAAGTCCTTGACGGATTTTCCTGGCATCCGGGTGGGTTCTTACAACCCCTTCTTAGGATAGTCGCGCAACACCTTCATTGAACATGTTTTTTGTGGGTTGCGCAAGTTTCACCCAGGGGCCTGAAACTTAAGTCCTTTTTACGACCTCGCGACGAGCCACACGCCGACGATGATCACGCCGATGCCGAGCATCCGCGCAGGCGTCACGGCTTCGCCGAGCAGCCACCACGCGAGGATCGCGTTGAGCGCGAAGCCGATCGAGAGCATCGGATACGCCACGCTCACTTCGACGCGCGACAGCGCCATGATCCAGATGGCGAGACTGACGACATAGCAGCCTGCGCCGCCGAGGATGCGCGGCTCCAAGGCGAGCCGCATGCCGACTGGCAGCGCATTGTCGAGCGTGAACGCGAAAGGCCCCACTACATTGGTCCCCGCCTTGAGGAGCAGCTGCGCGCACGTACCGAGCACGATCGCCGCGAGCAGCAAACCGAGCGCGACTGCGCTCATCGCAGCAGAAGCGCGGCGGCGACGCGGCGCTCTTCGGCCGCGAGGATGTTGTAGGTGCGGCACGCCGCCTGCACGTCCATCACCTCGAGGCCGATTCTCGCTGCGGCGAGCGGGCGCGTCACCTGCGGACTCGGGAAGCGCAGCGTCGCGCCTGTGCCGAGCAACACCACCTCGAGATCGAGGCTTGCGAGCTGCGCGAAATCATCCGCAGAGAGCGCGTCGAAGCCGGCCGTGCGCCACGGCAGGATCCGATCCGCCAGCACGATCAGATTCGCTTCGTGGCGCGCGCCGTTCACCACGACGTAGCCGCTGCCGTAGCCGGTGAACGTGTTGCGCGCCGACGGACCGGCGAGATGAAGTTTCACTGCTAAAATTCTATCCGGTATGAGAGAGTTTGAGCGCATCCGGCGCCTTCCGCCGTACGTCTTCAACATCACCAAC
>DASYPC010000312.1:0-3343 GCA_036007105.1 Burkholderiales bacterium
TCGAGCGGATCGCGGCGCGGTTCGTGTCCGAGCTGCCACCGATGGTGCGCTTCGTGCTCCGGCCGGTCGGCGCAATGAACCGCGCCGGCTCGAACCTTGCGAGCTACTTGTTGTTCGAGAAAACGTTCTGCCGCGCGCTGATTGACCTCGGATACCAGGACACCACCGCCCGCGCAGCCGAAGTGCACGCTTTCTTTGAAGGACCCTGAGCCATGGCCGATCCGCAATCTCCGCACGACCCGTTCGAGATGTTCCGCCGCCTTTGGGGCCCGCTCGGCATTCCCCTCCCCGGCATGACGATGCCGACGCTCGATCCAGCCGAGATCGAAAAACGCATCGCCGAGCTGAAAGCCGTCGAAGGCTGGCTGTCGATGAACCTCAACATGCTGCGCATGGCGATCCAGGGGCTCGAGATGCAGAAGGCCGCGCTCGAGGCCATGCGCGCCACGGCGCAAGTCGGACTCGACGCCGCGTCGGCGGGAGCGCAGCAGCCCAATCCGATGCTCTGGCCGTGGGCGGCCATGCAGCAGGCGTTGGGCGGCGCGGCGACGCCCGGAGCTGGTGAGCCGGCCCCGCAGGACAAGGACAATCCGGACAAGGGACGCAAGTGAGCGTCTTTCGCTGCGCGCACGCTTCAGGCGCAACCTGGCAGGAATGCGTGGAAGCCTGCGCATCCAGGCTCGGACGCGCCGCGGGCGGGCTCGGCTTCGTCTACTTCACCGATGCGCTCGAGCCGCACGCCGAGACGATCGTGGCCGAGCTGCGGCGGCGCACGGGAATTGTCGATTGGGTCGGCACGGTTGGCGTGGGAATCGTGGCGAGCGGCATCGAATATCTCGACCAGCCGGCGCTCGCGGTCATGGCGACCGACCTGCGCGAAGGGCAATACCACCTCTTCTCGGGGCGCTCGCGGGCTCCGGAGGCGCCGGGCGCCGCGCACTTCGGCGTGGTGCATGCCGATCCGAATACGCCCGATGTCGCGGCGCTGATCGCCGACATGTCGTCAAAGGTGGAGAGCGGCTATCTCGTGGGCGGGCTGTCGAGCTCGCGCGGGCGCTCGGTGCAGGTTGCGAAAGACGTGCTCTCGGGCGGCCTGTCCGGCGTGGTCCTGAGCCGCGACGTCGGCGTAACGACGCGGTTGACGCAGGGCTGCACCCCGCTCCAGGCGGGCGCCGCGGCGGGAGCCGTCCTGCGCCACCGCGTCACCGAGTGCGTGGCGAACGTGATCGTGACGCTCGACGGGCGGCCCGCACTCGATGTCTTTCGCGAGGATATCGGCGAGCTGCTCGCGCGCGACCTCGAGCGGGCGGCGCAATTCGTGCACGTAGGATTGAGCGTGCCCGGCTCCGGCGAATCCGACCGCCGCGCGGGCGGCGATTACCTCGTGCGCAACCTGATCGCGATCGACCCGCGCAAGAAGCTGCTGGCGATCGGCGATCAAGTGGAGCGCAACGCAGAGGTGCTCTTCTGCAAGCGCGATTCGGCCAGCGCGCGCGACGATCTCGGCCGCGTCCTTGCCGAGCTGAAGGAATCGATCCCGGCGCCGGCGCGGGGCGGCCTGTATTTCTCCTGCGTCGGGCGCGGCGAGAACCTGTTCGGCCGCCGCGGCGCGGAGCTGGAGCAGGTGCGCGACGCGCTCGGCGACCTGCCGCTGGTGGGGTTCTTTTGCAGCGGCGAGATTTCGCACGACCGGCTCTATGGATACACTGGCGTGCTCACCGTTTTTCATTGAGGAGGCAGGGAAATGACCAAGGCAGTGCGTTTTCACAAGACCGGCGGACCCGAGGTGCTGCAGCTCGACGACGTGACCGTCGGCGATCCGGGCCAGGGCCAGGTGCGCGTGCGGCATACCGCAATCGGCGTGAACTTCATCGACACCTACCAGCGTTCGGGGTTGTACGCGATGCCGCTGCCGGCCGGTGCCGGCAACGAGGGCGCGGGCGTGGTCGAGGCGGTCGGCCCCGGCGTCACGCAGCTCAAGGCGGGCGATCGCATCGCCTACACCGGGCAGGTCGGCTCGTACTGCGAGCAGAAGCTCCTTCCTGCCGACCGCCTTGTCAAGGTGCCGCAGGGCATCAGCGACGAGCAGGCGGCCTCGATGATGCTGAAGGGAATGACCGTGCAGTACCTGATCCATCGCACGTACAAGGTGAAGCCGGGCGACACGGTGCTCTGGCACGCCGCGGCCGGAGGCGTCGGACTGATCGCCTGCCAGTGGCTGAAGGCGATCGGTGCCACCGTGATCGGAACCGTCGGGTCCGAGGGCAAGGCGCGGCTCGCGAAGGCGCACGGCGCCGACCACGTGATCAACTACAGCAACGAGAATTTCGTCGCGCGCGTAAAGGAAATTACCGCTGGCAAAGGTGTCCCCGTCGTGTACGACTCGGTGGGCAAGACCACGTGGGACGGCTCGCTCGATTGCCTGCGCCCGCTCGGGATGATGGTGTCCTTCGGCAACGCGTCGGGCCCGGTCGCGCCGTTCAGCCCGGTCATCCTGTCGCAGAAAGGCTCGCTCTACCTCACCCGCCCGACGCTGGTGACGTACACGGCGTCGCGCGAGGATCTCGAGATGACGTCGAAATCGCTGTTCGACATCGTGCTCTCGGGGAAAGTGAAGATCGAAATCTCGGCGCGCTACAAGCTCGCGGACGCGCAGCAGGCGCACCGCGACCTGGAAGGCCGCAAGACGACGGGCTCGGTGATCCTCGTCCCCTGAGGTCGCGGGGCCGGGCGACGCTTAGAATACGCGCTCTTCACCAAGGGAGAATCCCATGATTCGAAGCATGGCTGCGCTCGCGGCCGCTGCGGCACTCGCGGCATCGGGCGCGGCGCTCGCGCAGCAAAAGCTCAAGTTCGCGCACGTCTACGAGACGAGCGAGCCCTATCACACGGCCGCGCTCTGGGCGGCGGGCGAGATCGCCAAGCGCACGTCGAACCGCTACGCGCTGGAAGTATTCCCGGCGTCGTCACTCGGTAACGAGACCCAGATCAACCAGGGGCTCACGCTCGGCACCGTCGACCTCATCTATACCGGGCAGCTTTTCGCCGGCCGCAGCCATGGCCCGATCTCGATCGGCGGCGCCCCTTTCATGTTCCGCGATTTCGATCATTGGAAGAGCTACACGCAGTCAAAACTCTTCGAGGAACTCTGCGACGGCTACCAGAAAGGCTCTGGCGGGAACAAGGTCGTTTCGATTACCTACTATGGCAACCGCCAGACGACGTCGAACAAGGCGCTCAACCGGCCCGAGGACATGAAAGGGCTGAAGATCCGCGTTCCGGACGCACCGCTGTACACGCTGTTCCCGCGCGCGGTCGGCGCGAACCCGACGCCGATCGCGTT
>DASYPC010000313.1:0-1519 GCA_036007105.1 Burkholderiales bacterium
CACTGCTCGCGCTGATCGACAAGCCGCTGCCGCAAGTGGCGCAGGAGACGATCGGCGCTTACTTCGCCGACGCCGACATGCTCGGCCGCCGCACTGCGCAGATGCACGCCGCGCTCGCGTCGCGCGACGACGTTCCCGCCTTCGCCCCCGAGCCGTTCACGCCGCACTATCAGCGCTCGATCTATCAATCGATTCGCACGCAGTCGGTGCAGGCGCTGCAGCTCGTCCGTCGCCGCATTCGTGTCATTCCGAGCCGCGAAGACGGCGAGGAATCCCCCGCACGCCTGCGGGGAGGGGATCCCTCGCGCTCTACGGCGCTCGGGATGACATACGCGGAAGAGCTCCTGGCGCGCGAGCACGAGCTGCAGCAGCGCTTCCGCCGCGTGCTGGACGGCCGCATCGCCGGCCTGCGCATCCGCACCCACGGCGACTACCACCTGGGGCAGGTCCTCCGCACCGGCAACGACTTCGTCATCATCGACTTCGAGGGCGAGCCGTCGCGCCCGCTCAGCGAGCGCCGCATCAAGCGAAGCGCCCTGCGCGACGTCGCCGGCATGCTGCGCTCGTTCCATTACGCGCCGTACGCCGTGGTGCACGGGCAGTCGCAGGGTTCGGTCATTCGCAGCGAAGACCTCGCCGCCCTCGAGAGCGGCGCCCGCTTCTGGCATCGATGGGTCAGCGCCGTGTTCCTGCGCGCATATCTCGACGAGAGCGGCGACGCAGCGCACCTGCCGCGCACCCGCGACGAGCTGCGCGTGCTGCTCGATGCGTACCTGCTCGAAAAGGCGCTCTACGAGATCGTGTACGAGCTGAACAACCGGCCGGAATGGGTGAGTATCCCGTTGCGCGGGGTGTTGGATTTGCTCGGTTGAGGACAGGCTTCAGCCTGTCGCGCATCGGCCCTCGTGAGATCCTTCCAGCGTGCGCATCCTGTTCCTTTTGCTCTGCGCGCCGGCGCTGTTGGCGGGCGAGCCGGCGCGCCGTCGAGCCGTCGAACACCAGTCGCGTGTGGCGAATGTCGAACGCGTATTCCTGGTCATCCTCGAAAACACCGACGCGACGCTCGCGGAAACTCTGCCATTCGTGACCCGACTCGCCGCTCGTGGCGCGCTCTTACGCAACGATCACTGCATTACCCATCCGTCGCAGCCGAACTACATTGCGATCGTTTCGGGCAGTCCTCTCGGTGTCACCGGCAGTGAGCCGGTCACGATCGATGCCTCCCACCTCGGCGATCTCGTCGAGCGCAAGGGACTGGGCTGGAAGATTTACGCGGAGAACTTTCCCGGCGGCTGCTACCTCGGAGAGACCTTCGGAACCGTTGCCGACGGCCAATACGTCAGGCGGCACGTGCCGTTCCTGTCGTTCCTCAACGTCCAGCAGAATATCGCTCGCTGCGTCACTCATGTGGTGAACGCGAGGAGCTTCGACGACGACCTGGTTGCCGGAGCGCTGCCCAACCTGGCCCTCTACATCCCGGACAACCTGCACAACGGACACGACTCGAACGCCTTCGTCG
>DASYPC010000314.1:0-11844 GCA_036007105.1 Burkholderiales bacterium
CCGCCGCAGGCGGCGTTGCCGCTCCGGCAGGCCCCCACGCACCGCAAGCGGATCTCTAGATCGAGAATTCGATCAGGAACGGCCCGCGCCGCAGGCTGGCGGCGCGGAAAACATCGGCGAAGCGCTCGAGGGTCTCGACGCGCTCGGCTTCCACGCCCATGCCTTCGGCGAGCTTCGTCCAGCGTATTTCGGGACGCGAGAGATCGAAGAGCTCGCGCGAAGCCGGGCCGGGCTGCGCTCCCACCGCGGCGAGTTCGCCCTGCAGGATGGCGTAGCGGCGGTTCGCGAAGACGACGTTCACCACGTCGAGATTCTCGCGCGCCTGGGTCCAGAGCGACTGCAGCGAGTACATGCCGGCGCCGTCCGCCTGAAGGCACACGACCTTGCGATCCGGACAGGCGACGGCAGCACCGGTCGCAGCGGGAAACGCGTGGCCGATCGCGCCGCCGGTAATCTGAATCCAGTCGTGCGGCGCCGCTGCCCAGGTGAGCGGGAAGAGCGCACGCCCGGACGTCACTGCATCCTCTGCAACGATCGCGTTGTCCGGCAGCAGCGCCGCGAGCGTGCGGCCGAAGCTCTCGGGCTTGAACGGACCGCCGTAGAGCTCGGGTTTCGGCACGTCGTCGCGCGCGGGCACCTCATGCGCAGCGCCGAGCTCATCGGCGAGCGCTTCGAGCGCACCGACCACGTCCTGCTCGGACCGAGCAAGCACATGCAGCTCGCATTCGCGCGGCCATAGCTTGCCTGGCTTGCCCGGATAGGCGAAGAAACCGACCGGCGCCTTCGCACCCGCGAGAACCAGGTGCCGAATCCCTGCCAGCACCTGGAGCGCGGCATCGACGGAGTAGGGAATCCGATCCACCGGGACGCGTCCGGCGCCGCGCGCCATGCGCGGCACCTGCGTCGGCGTGCGAAGCTGCGCGCCCGTTGCGTGGGAGACGCGCTGCGCTGCGCGCAAGCCGCGTTCGCCGAGCGCTGCGCCGGAAACGACGAGCATCGCAGGAAGCCGGGACTGGAGCGCGCGAGCAATGGTCGCCACGGATTGCGGCGCCACCGCGACCGGCGGAGGAATCGCAAGCGGAGCAGCGGGCTCCGCTCCCTCGTCCCATGCGCAATCCGCGGGCAGCACCAGCGTGGCGATCCCGCGCGGCGGCGTAAGCGCCGCCTGGACGGCCGCGGCGGCGTCGGCGCCGACACGGGAAGCGCTTTCACTCGTGCGGACCCAGTTCGACACCGTGCGCGCAAGCGCTTCGGTATCGGTGGTCAGCGGCGCATCGAGCGGGCGATGGTTGGTTGCCTGGTCGCCGACGATACTGACGATCGGCGTATGCGCGCGCCGCGCGTTGTGAAAATTGGCAAGGCCGTTCGCCAGCCCCGGCCCGCAATGCAGCAGCGTCGCCGCCGGTTTTTCCGCCATGCGAGCGTAGCCGTCGGCGCAGCCTGCGACCACCGTTTCGGCGAGCCCCAGCACGCAGCGCAGTCCGGTCACGCGATCGAGCGCGGATACGAAATGCATTTCCGACGTGCCGGGATTCGCGAAGCAGACATCCACGCCCGCGCCGAGCAGCGTCCGGGCGAGCGCCTCTGCGCCGTTCATGCTGCGATGCTAGCATGCGCCTTCAAAGGAGCACCGCATGGCGGCAATCCAGGATACGCGCAGCATGGCGCTTTTCTGCGACTTCGAGAACGTCGCGCTCGGCGTGCGCGAGGCCAAGTACGCGCAGTTCGACATCGGCAAGGTGCTCGAGCGGCTGCTGCTGAAGGGCACGATCGTCGTGAAGAAAGCGTACTGCGACTGGGACCGCTACAAGGACTTCAAGCCGGGGATGCACTCGGCGGCGTTCGAGCTGATCGAGATTCCGCATCTGCGCCAGTCCGGCAAGAACTCCGCCGACATCCGCATGGTGGTCGATGCGCTCGACCTGTGCTACACGAAATCGCATGTCGATACGTTCGTCATCCTGAGCGGCGACTCGGACTTCTCGCCGCTGGTCTCGAAGCTGCGCGAGAACGCCAAGACCGTGATCGGCGTGGGCGTGAAGAACTCGAGCTCCGACCTGCTGATCGCCAACTGCGACGAGTTCATCTACTACGACGATCTCGTGCGCGAGGACGAAGCGAAGCGCCGCGCGGCGCGCAAGCGCAAGGAGGCGCGCCCTGCCGCAACGACGAAGGAAGCGGCGCCGACCGAGGACAAGAGGCAGGAGGCGCTCGATCTTGTGCTCGAGACCGTGATCGCGCTGATCGCCGAGCGCGGCGAAGACGAGCGAATCTGGGGCTCGATGGTCAAGCAGGCGCTGAAGCGCCGCAGCCCCGGCTTCAACGAGTCGTACTACGGCTTTCGCGCGTTCTCCGACCTGCTCGAGGAGGCGCAGAAGCGCGGTCTGCTATCGATCGAACGCGACGAGAAGTCGGGCGGCCACATCATCCGCCGCGCCGCCTGAATCAGGGATTGAGCTGCGCGTAGGCCGCGTTGGCGACTTTGTACAACACGTCCTTGCCGATATCGGCAGAGGACACCGCATAGCCGAACGTACGATCGATCCAGTAGAACACCCGCACGTTGCCTTCGTCGGAGTAGCGGAAGGCGGTTTCCTCGTGATCCGGCATCTCGGTCCGCACGTAGAGCGTCACCCGCGTGCCCTGCTTGCATTGGTACATGAACTGCGCGACCGGCCCGCTCTCGCCCGGCAGCAGCCTGCCGCCGACGAGGCCATAGCCGGCCGATTCCAGGTTCGGCGCGCGAACCTTCGCCCCCAGCCGCTTGGACAGCCAGGCGACGAGGTGAGATTCCTGGTCGGCGCCGACCTCCACCGGATGCCGCACCTCGGGCGAATAGGTCACATGCGCGATCGCCGCGGTGCGCGCGATCGGTGCCTCGGCAGTCGGGGTCGTCCGCGGCGCGAAGACGTTGTGCAGCTGCCATCCCGCGGCCGCACCGACTGCGATCCAGGCAAAAGCCGCTGCGACGCGGACGATTCGCGAACGGCGCGGCAAGGCCGTCAGCGCCAGCCGCTGCGGCACCGCCTCGTCGAGAATGGGGGCATACAGCTCGCGCAGCCGCTCGGCGTGCGCCCGGTAGCTTGCGAGCCGGGCCGCTTCCTCCGGGTGTGCGGCCAGGTACGCCTCGACCTCGGCGCGTCGCCGCTCGGGCAACCGCCCGTCGACATAGCCCTGAAAATCGGCTTCGGTGAACGAACTTTCGCTCATTTGATGACGTGCAAACGTCCTGACGCGGGCAATCCTTCCATCAGCGCGCGCAGCTTTTCCCGGCCCCGCGACAGGCGCGACATGACTGTGCCGATCGGGATGCCGAGCGCCGCCGCAGCCTCCTCGTAGCTCAGGTCCTCGAGCACCACGAGGAGCAGAACCTCGCGTTGCTCCACCGGCAGGCGCAGCAGCGCGCGCTCGACGTCGCGTGCTTCGAGCGATGTCTCGTGGGCGGCACGCACCGGCAGCTCGAGCGCCTCGGGATCCAGCGCCAGGAACTCGCGCCGGCCGCGGACCTGGTTGACGTGCACGTTGTGCATGACCGTGAAGAGCCACGCGCGCAGATCCGTGCCGCGCTTCCACAGGTGGAACTTGTTGAGCGCGCGCTCGAGCGTGTCCTGCACCAGGTCATCGGCGGCTGCGCGCTCGCCGACCAGCGCCCGCGCGTACCGGCGCAGCCGCGGGATCAGTTCAACGACCTGGGTGGAATCCTTCATTCGATCGATCGTGCAGCCCGCACCGCTGGGCGCGCAGCCGGGCCGCGGTCAGCGCAGGCCGGATGCGTATTCGGCAACCGCCTTGATCTCCGCTTCGCTCATGCGCGCCGCGACGCCACGCATCATGCCATTCGGATCGTTCGCGCGCGTCCCGGTCTTGAACGCGAGGAGCTGCGCTTCGAGGTACGCGGCAAACTGCCCCGAGAGGCGCGGGTACTGGCCCGGGATGCCGGCGCCGTCGGGACCGTGGCAACCTGCGCACGCCGCGACTCCGTTGGCCGGGTTGCCGCCCCGGTAGAGCTTCTGTCCTCGCGCAGCGAGTTCCTTGCTCTTCGCGGTCTCGGGCTTGAGCTTCTGCGAGGCGTAGAAGGCAGCGACGTTCCGCATGTCATCGTCCGAAAGGTTCACCACCATGCCGGCCATCACCGCATTCTCGCGTTCCGCTTTCTTGCCCGCCTGCGGCTTGAAATTCGCAAGCTGCTTGCGCAGATACTCGGGGAATTGTCCCGCGAGCTTTGGATTCGCCGCCGCCGGGCTGTTGCCGTCCGCGGCATGACAGGCCACGCAGACCTGGGAAGCGATCTGCTGCCCCTTGGCGGGGTCGGGTTTCGCCGCAGGCTGCGCCACCGCGACGCAAGGCAACAGGGCTGCGACCAGCGCCAATGCTCGCTTCATTGCTTTCAATCCCCCGGTGCCCGCTCGAAGCGCGTAATTCTATTAGAATTTTTTGCCGAGCCGGAGCCGCGACGCGACGAGCACGCGAAGCGGTAGCCCAACCCACTCAAATGCAACCAGCTTCCGACAAGCTGTTTTCGCATGCCGAATTCGTCGCGTCGGCCGGTACGCCGCAGGAGTTTCCGGTCGAGGGCATCCCGGAAGTCGCGTTCGTCGGTCGCTCGAACGTCGGAAAATCGACCGCCCTCAACGCTCTGGTCCGCCGCCGGCGCCTCGCTTTCGTCGCCAAGGCGCCCGGCCGGACGCAGACCGTCAATTTCTATGAGCTGGGTGGCGCCGGAAGGCTGGTCGATCTCCCCGGGTACGGCTACGCGCGCGTGCCGAAGACCGTGCGGGCAGGATGGGATGGATTGGTGGGCGGCTATCTGTCCGGCCGCAATTCACTGACCGGAATCGTCGTGCTTCTCGATTCGCGTCATCCGCTGACGCCACAGGATCAACGTCTGCTCGGCTGGCTGCGCCCATTCGGCATTCGGCAACTGGTCCTGCTTACGAAGTCGGACAAGCTCTCGCGCGCTGAGGCGAGCGTCGTGCTGAAGGCAACGCGCAGCAAGCTCGACCCATACGTCGACGAAGTGGTGCTCTTTTCGAGCATCAACGGCGCCGGAATCGAGCAAGTCCGCGAGCACCTGGGAAGCTGGCTGCGCGCAGGGGATGCGGCAGCCGGAAATAAAAGGCCCCCGGCTTAAGGGGAAGACAACCGGGGGCGAACGCCTTAACTTTGATTAAGGCAACCCGCTCAGGGAGGAGAAGCGGGAGACGACTCGCATCGTCTGAAGGTAAGATTTGCTCTCGCGCAAAAAGTTCCCGGCGTCCCCGGGCCCGAATTCAACGATAACCAAATCATGGCCTTATGAACGTCTATGGCAGCTTTCCCGCGGTGCGCATGCGCCGCATGCGCAGAGATGATTTCTCCCGCCGGCTGATGCAGGAGACCGTTCTCACCGCGAACGACCTGATTTATCCGGTGTTCGTGGTGGAGGGAAAAAACCGTACTCAGAAAGTGGACTCGATGCCCGGCGTCGAGCGGATGACCGTGGATCGACTCCTGTCGGTGGCGGAGCAATGTCTGAAAGACCACATTCCCGTGATGGCCCTTTTCCCTTTGATCGAGCCGCGCCTCAAAACGCCGGATGGACGCGAAGCGCTCAATCCCAAGGGGCTGGTGCCGCGTGCGGTCGACGCGCTGAAAAAACGGTTTCCCGAGCTCGGCTTGATGGCGGATGTGGCGCTCGATCCTTATACCTCGCACGGGCAGGACGGCGTCGTCGATCGCGCGGGCTACATCGTCAACGACGTGACGCTCGATGTGCTCGAGAAGCAGGCGCTGGTGCAAGCCGAAGCCGGCGTCGACATCGTCGCACCCTCTGACATGATGGACGGCCGCATCGGCAGGATCCGCGCCGCACTCGAAAAGAAAGGGCACATCCATACGCGGATCATGGCGTACTCGGCGAAATACGCTTCGGGCTTCTACGGTCCCTTTCGCGATGCGGTCGGCTCCGCCAAGAGCCTCGGCAAAGCCGACAAGAAAACCTACCAGATGGATCCCGCGAATAGCGACGAGGCGTTGTGGGAAGTCGGGCTCGACCTCGCCGAAGGCGCCGACATGGTGATGGTGAAGCCGGGACTGCCGTACCTCGACGTGCTGCGGCGGGTGAAGGACGAGTACAAGGCGCCCACCTTCGTCTATCAGGTGAGCGGTGAATATTCGTTGCTGCGCGGAGCGATCGACAACGGGTGGCTGCCCGAATTGTGCGTGTTGGAGACGCTGCTCGCGTTCAAGCGCGCGGGCGCCGACGGCATCCTCACGTATTTCGCGCTCGAGGCCGCAAAGAGCCTGCGCCGCGCGGCGTGAGCGGAAAAATGGGGTCCGTCCCCGTTTCCTAGCTGCTTGCGGCGTGCTCCAAGGTCTTGAGGAAGCGCTCGGGATTCTGGTAGCCGATCACGCGCAGCCCCTTGATCTCGCGCCCGCTCGCGTCGAAAAAAACGATGCCCGGAGGACCGAAGAGCGAGAAGCGCTTGAGGAGTTGCCTGTCGGGGTCGCTATTCGCGGTCACGTCGGCCTGCAACAGCAGCATGCCCGAGAGCTTCGCCTGGACGCGCGGGTCGCTGAACGTAAACGATTCCATCTCTTTGCACGACACGCACCAGTCGGCGTAGAAATCGAGCATCACTACCCGCCCCGGGGCCTGGAGCTTTTCCTCCAGCGCACCGAGCGAGGCGACGCGGACGAACTTCGTGTGCTGCGCACTGTTGCCGCCTTCCGTGCCCAGCAGACCGGCGAGCGGTCGCAGCGGATCACGGCTTCCCGCGAGCGCGCCGGCGAGCACCGCGATCCCGGCGACGAGCGAAATGACGCCGAGCACCTTCGCAAGCCGGGCGACGGTGTGCGCCTTGTCGGGCAACGGATCGATTGCACGCAGGAATACGCCCGAGCCGATCAGCAGCGCTGCGAGCGCCAGCATCACCACGAGCGAAGGCAGCACCGGCGAGACGATCCACAGCGCGACCGCGAGCAGCAGCACGCCGAAGAATTTCTTCACGCTGACCATCCACGCGCCACTCCTCGGCAGGAACGCCCCCTCGGATACTCCGACCAGGATCAGCGGCGCGCCCATGCCGAGCGCCATCGCGAACAACGCCGCCCCGCCGAGCAGCACGTCGCGGGTCTGGCTGATGTAGAGCAGCGCACCGGCGAGCGGCGCCGCAACGCAGGGGCTCACGATCACCGCGGAGAGCACGCCCATCGCCGCAACGGAAGCGATGCGCCCGCCGGCGAGGCGGCCGTGCGCCCCATGCAGCCGGTGGCGCAGGAAGGCAGGGAGCTGCAGCTCGTGCAGCCCAAACATCGAAAGCGCAAGCCAGACGAAGACGAGCGCGAACGCGCCGAGCACCCAGGCGTTCTGCAGCGCGGCCGCCAGCAGGGATCCGGAATAGGCCGCGGCCACGCCGGCTGCTGCATACGCACTGGCCATGCCGAGCACGTAGGAGAGCGAAAGGGAAAACGCGCGCATCTTCCCGAGTCCGGAACCCTCGCCGACGATGATCCCCGACAGGATCGGCACCATCGGCAGCACGCATGGAGTCAGAGACAACAGCAGCCCGAATCCGACAAAGCTCGCCAGCACGACCCAGAAACCTCCCGACTGGAACAGCGCCGCGATGTCGAGATCGCTGCCGGGAAGAGAAAAGCGCGCAGCGGCGTTCGGCGCAACCTGCGGCTGCGGCGGGGAGGCACTGAGCGCCGCGAACTGCACGGTCGCTCGGGATTCCATCGGCACGTAGCACACGCCGATATCGGCGCAGCCCTGCGAGGTCACGACGAGCTGGAGCGCGGCGGCGGTACCTTCGACCGGAACGCGGATCGCGACTTGCTTGCGATACGTTTCCATGTCGCCGAAGAATTCGTCCTTCTTCTTTGCACCGGGCGGAAATTCGGGCGCGCCGAGCCGGGTCTCGCCTGCGCCCTCCAGCGCAAAGCGGAACTTCTCGCGGTACATGTAGTAGCCGTCCGCGATGGCAAAGTGCACCTCGAGATGGGTCGCATCGAGCGCGCGCGCCGACATGCGGAACGCCTTCTCGGGCTCGAGCAAGTCATCCGCGGCGGCGGCCGTGCCGGCGAGCGCAACGAGAAATGCGATCAGCAGGTTCTTCACAGCGTTGTGCCGGTCTCCTCGTCGAGCCAGTCGAGGTACGCGGCAAGCCCGCGCTCGATTCGGACTGCGACGATCTCGGGAAGTTCGTAGGGATGGCGCGTGCGAATCGCCTGCTCGAGCGCCGCGTAGCGCTCCTCGGTCGTCTTGATCAGCACGGGGTGCTCCTCGTCGTGCTGTACCGAGCCCTGCCACCGGTAGACCGAGCGACAGGGAGCGAGGATGTTGACGCAGGCGGCGAGCCGCTCGGTGATCAGCGCATCGGCCAGGCTTTCCGCCGCGGCGCGATCCGGCAGGTTGGTAAGGACCAGCAGTGGTTTCATGCGAGTGCGTCCATCGCGTATTCTAGCGAGATGCATCGAGTCACCGTGTTGCCGGCGAAGGTCGAGTTCGAAGTCGAGGACGGCGAATCCGTCCTCACCGCGGCGCTGCGACAGGGCTACATCCTGCCCTACGGATGCAAGAGCGGCGCGTGCTCGAGCTGCAAGGGAAGGGTACTCGAAGGCCGCGTCGACTACGGGATCTACCAGAAGAAGGCGCTGCCCGACTTCGAGCGCGAGCAAGGCAAGGCGCTCTTCTGCCAGGCGAAGCCGCTCAGCGATTTGGTGATCGAGGCGCGCACGGTCGGCGCGGCGAAGGGAATCCAGATCAAGACCCTTCCATGCCGGATTCAGAAAATGGAGCGCGTCGCCGACGACGTCATGGTGCTGCAGCTGAAGCTGCCGGCGAATGAGCGGCTGATCTTCCTCGCGGGCCAGTTCCTCGAGTTCCTGCTGCGGGACGGCTCGAGGCGCAGCTTCTCGATGGGAAACCCGCCGCACAACGCGGAGCTGCTCGAGCTGCACGTGCGCCACGTCGCGGGGGGCCAGTTCACCGATCACGTGTTCGGCAAGATGAAGGAGCGCGACATCCTGCGCTTCGAAGGACCGTTCGGCACCTTCTTCCTGCGCGAGGACTCGGCGAAGCCGATCGTCTTCGTCGCGTCGGGCACCGGTTTCGCGCCGATCAAGGCGATCATCGAGCAGGCCTTTCACGCCGGCATCGGCCGCTCGATGACGCTCTACTGGGGCGGGCGCCGGCCCAAGGACCTGTACATGCACGAGCTTGTGCAGCGCTGGGCGGCCGAGCGGCCGGATTTTCGCTACGTGCCGGTGATTTCCGACGCGCTCGCGGAAGACGCGTGGACCGGCCGCAACGGCTTCGTGCACCGCGCGGTGATGGAGGACTTTCCCGATCTCTCCGCGCACCAGGTGTACGCCTGCGGCGTGCCGATCATGGTGGACTCCGCGCGGCGCGACTTCATCGCGCAGTGCAAGCTGCCCGAAGACGAGTTCTACGCCGACAGCTTCACGACGCAGGCCGACGTGGCCGGCGTGACCTGAGCGCGCGGCAGCGGATGTCCGCGTTCCTGTACGTGCTCGCCGCAGTCGCGGCGCTCGGCGCGTTCGGCTGGTACATGATCGCGGTCCCGGGCGAATCGCATCGCGGCGCGCCGGCTGCGCTCAGCGCCGAGCAGAGCGCGTCGCGCGACCGGCTGCGAAAGCATGTCGCTACCGTCGCGAGCACCGAGCACAACACGCGCACGCCGGAGCAGCTCGAAGCAGCCGCGCGCACCATCGAAGCGGAACTCAAAGCGCTCGGTCATGAGGTGCGCAGGCAGGCTTTCGATTCGGGGACCGGGACGGTGCGCAACCTCGAAGTCACGCTCCCCGGGCACGAGGCCGCGTCGCTGGTGATCGGCGCCCATTACGATTCGGCGCCCGGCGCACCCGGGGCGAACGACAACGGCTCCGGAGTCGCAGCGCTTCTCGAGCTCGCGCGGCTCCTGCGCGACTGGAAGCCGAAGCACACCGTGCGGCTCGCTTTCTTCGTCAATGAGGAGCCGCCGTACTTTCAGGGCGCGGCGATGGGAAGCAAGGTGTACGCGGATGAGCTCGTCGCACGCGGCGAGCGTGTGGCAGCGATGTTCTCGCTCGAAACCGTCGGCTACTACTCCGAGCGCCCGGGAAGCCAGCACTATCCGTTCCCGCTCAACCTGTTCTACCCGGAGCGCGGCGACTTCCTCGCCTTCGTCGCCAATCTCGCTTCGCGTGCGCTGCTGCACGAGGCGATTACGGCGTTCCGCGCCGCGGCACGTTTTCCCTCGGAGGGCGTGGCCGCCCCGGCATTCGTTCCGGGAATCGACTGGTCGGACCAGTGGTCGTTCTGGCGCCACGGCATCCCGGCGCTGATGATCACCGATACCGCGCCGTACCGCTATCCGCACTATCACCTGCGCAGCGACACGCCCGACAAGGTGGATTACGAACGCCTTGCGGTCGTGGTCGCGGGGCTGGAGCGCATGTTTCGCGCGCTCGATGAGCGGCTGTAGAACGACCTTCGCCCGGATGTGTCTATCATCGACGCCATGAGATTCCTGACGACACTGTGTTCGCTCGTCGCCGCCGCGACCCCGGCCTGGGCGGTCGACTGGCGCCCTCTGCCTTCATCGGCGCAATACCAGGCCACTGTGGACTTGGATTCGGTGATCGCGCAGAAGGGAGTCATTCGCTTTACCGTGCGCCGAGCGTACCCGAGCGCGCAGTCCCATGCGTCGGGCAAGGAATACCTCAGCACGCGGCTGCTGTACCTGGCGGATTGCAACGCGCGCACCGCCGCGCTCATCGTGACTCAGTACTACGGCCACGACCGGAAGCTCATTCAGGCCGACGTCAAGCCGCAAGTGAAGAGCTCAGAGCTGACCGCGCCCGGGCCGGGGTCGGACCTCGCGGAGGCGCTGAAGCTCGCCTGCGTCAAGCTTGCCGAAACCGGCGGCGCGGCGGCACCCACTGCAAAGCCGGGGGAATCCCCTCCGGGTGCGCCCGCGAAACCCGCGCCGTCGCGCGGCTCGAGCGGCTCCGGGATCGTCGTCAACCGCTCCGGTTCGATCCTGACCAACGAGCACGTGGTCCGGGCGTGCGACGGCTATGAAGTCATCGACAATGACAATCGCAAGCTCAAGGCAACTGTCCTGGCGACGGACGCGAAGAACGATCTTGCCCTGCTCGCGACCGACGAGCACTTTCCCACCGCAGCGAAGCTGCGCAAGCAGTCCGAGCCGCGGCTCGGTGAGTCCGTGACCGTCGTCGGCTACCCGCTCGTCGGCGTCCTTGGCGACAAGCCGAGCGTCGGCTTCGGCAATGTCACCTCCACCATCGGCATTCGCGGCAACCCCGCGCAGATGCAGATCTCGGTGCCGATCCAGCGCGGCGCGAGCGGCGGCCCGGTACTCGATCAATCGGCGAACGTGATCGGCGTCGTGGTCTCCAAGCTCGACGCGTTGAAGTTCGCCGAGCGCGGAGGCGATCTTCCGCAGAACGTCAACTTCGCGATCCGCGCTGGGCCGCTGCGCGCGTTTCTCGAAGCGAACAAGGTGGATGTCGCCGACTCGAACGACACTGCGACCCTTTCCAGCACTGAGATCGCGAGCAGAGGAGCGACGGTGACGGTGCGGGTGAGGTGCTTGAGGGAAGGCGTGCCGGTGGCTCCGGCCACTCCGCCGAAGTAGAAATACTCGCACTGCGCAACAAAAAAGGGCGGGGCTCGCGCCCCGCCCTTCATTTGCGAACTTCCGAGTTGCTTAGGTGACGAGCTGGTGGTTGTCCAGCATCTGCTGCAGTGTCACACCCGTTACCCCATTCAGCGTGACCAGCGTCTGATAGCTGTTGCCACCGCCGTCTGCGTCCACCTTCACAATCGTGTTTCCA
>DASYPC010000315.1:0-21415 GCA_036007105.1 Burkholderiales bacterium
TCGAACAGCACGTCCGCGGCAAGCGTCACTTTCTCAGCGACCGGCGCAGGCTTCGGCTTCGCAGGCGGTGGCGGCGGCGGCGGTGCGACTACCGGCGCTGGCGGCTTCGGTACCAGATCCGGATCGCATTCGATGATCGCCATCGCGGGCGTCCAATAACCCGCGCGCCAGCACAAACCAAATCCGCTTTTCCAGACCGCATCGCCTCCTGCGGGTTCGGTCCAATATCCCTGCTTAGACTGAGCCATCGCACTGAATGGCATCGCGAACAACGCGAGGGCCAGTGCGGCGAGAGGCATCAGAATTCGTTTCATGATGTTTTTCCTTTCTGACTTGTATGAAACTTGTTTCTATTCAAGAGTCTGGGCGGCTCCCTAAAGCATTCTGCCATAACTGATAGCGGGTGTCCAAGCCACCCAAGGGGGGATTTAGCAATTCGCGAGCCTGTAGCTGTTGCTTTCCCGCAACCCAGACGTCGCTTACGTGCTCGCGACCGGCTGCGTAGACGAGATGCGAGACCGGATCGAAGCAAGGCGTCAGTTCCGGTCCGTGTAGCCGAACCGCTACGAGATCGGCGAGCTTGCCCGGGACGATCGAGCCGATGCGCCGATCCAGCCCGAGCGCGATCGCGCCGCCGAGCGTCGCACAGCGCAAGGCGAGATGGGCCGGCATCACCTCCGCATCGCGCGCGACGGCCTTTGCGAGCAGCGCGGCCTGCCGCATCTCCTGCATGAGATCGAGACGGTTGTTGCTCGCCGCGCCGTCGGTTCCGAGCGCGACGTTGACTCCGGCTGCGAGCAATTGCGCCACCGGCGCGAAGCCGCTCGCGAGCTTCAGGTTCGACGACGGACAATGCACGACCGAGGAACCGTGCCGGGCGAGCACCTCGATCTCTTCCGGCGCCAGGTGAACCCCGTGCACTGCGATCAGCCCCGGGCCGAGCAATCCGAGGCGGCGCAGCCGCTCGAGCGGCCGCACGCCATGCTCGGCGAGCGAGCGCGCGATCTCTTCCTCGGTCTCGTGCAGATGGATGTGCAGCGGCACATCGAGCTCTCCGAGCATCGTCGCCAGATTGCGGAACGTTGCGTCCGAGACCGTGTACGGCGCGTGAGGCGCGAGGCAGAAGGAGACGAGCGGCTGCTCGCGCCAGCGATCGCGCAACGCGAGTCCCTTTTGCAGATAGTCGTCGGGGTCGGATGCGTACGCGGAGGGGAATTCGATCACGATCATCCCGAGCGCGGCGCGCATTCCCGCTTCCAGCGCCGCCTCCAGCGCTGCCTCGGGAAAGAAGTACATGTCGTTGAAGCACGTGATGCCGCCGCGCAGCATCTCAGCACACGCAAGCAGGGTTCCGTCCTTCACAAACTGCGCAGAAACGTGGCGCGCCTCGGCGGGCCAGATGTGCTCGGAGAGCCAGGGAACGAGCGCCCGGTCGTCCGCCAGCCCGCGCATCAGCGACATCGCCGCATGCGTGTGCGCGTTGACGAGCCCGGGAATCAGCACATGCTCGGCGAGCTCGACGACTTCGGCTCCCGGGTAGCGAGAATCGATCTCCGCAGCGGGCAGCAGCGCGTCGATGCGCTCGCCGCTGACCGCCACCGCGTGGTGCTCGAGCGCGGCCCCGGCCGGCTCGACCGGCACCACCCAGCGGGCACGGATCAGGAAGGTTTCGCTCATCGCGGTTTCGTCAATTGCAAAAGCAAAGCCCCGCCGGGGCGGGGCTTTGTCGGTCTCTGGCGGCTGTGCCTAGCTTACTTCGGCAGGCCCTGAACCTCGACCTCGACGCGGCGATTCGGCTCGAGGCAGGCATGCAGCGCCTTGCGGTCCTTCTGGTCCGGGCAGCTCTTCACCGGCATCGTCTTGCCGAAGCCGTAGGTCTCGATCTTCGAGCCATCGACGCCCTTCGAGACGAGATAGGCCTTGACCGCCTGGGCGCGCTTCTCCGAGAGCTTCTGGTTGTACGTCGGCGAGCCGATCCGGTCGGTGTGGCCGTTCACGTTGATGAACTGAATGGTCGCAAACCCGCCGAGCTTGGCGACGACCTCGGTATCGAGCAGCGACTTGGCGCGATCGTTGAGCGTCGACTTGTTGAATTCGAAGAGCTCGGTCGACGTGACGCGCAGCACCTTCGGCTTGACCGGCTCGGCAACGGGCTTGGGCGGCGGCGGAGGAGGCGGCGGCGGAGGCGGCGGGGCCACGATCGGCGGGGCGGGCGGTTTCGGCACGAGATCCGGATCGCACTCGACGATCGCCATGGCCGGAGTCCAGTATCCCGCGCGCCAGCACAGGCCCGTGCCGCTCTTCCACACTGCGTCGCCGCCCGCGGGCTCGGTCCAGTAGCCCTGCTTGGACTGGGCGGTGGCAACGCCGGAAGCCGCGCACGCAAGCAGCGCGAGCGCTGCCGGCAACAGGCTGGTTTTTTTCATCCCTGTTCTCCCTGAATCGCGGTCGGTGGACCGTGCGCAATTAGAGCATAGGGCGTCGCGGTTCCACAAGCGCGCGCGAGGCAAATGCGAGAGCGAATTTGGTAAAATTCCTCTCTTCTCCTGCCGCTTCCGGAAGCGCTTCTCTCTCCCCGCCGCCATCGCAATGGACTCGTTCGCCAAGGAAACGCTGCCGGTCAGCCTGGAGGAGGAGATGCGCCGCTCCTATCTCGATTACGCGATGAGCGTGATCGTGGGGCGCGCGCTGCCCGACGTGCGCGACGGGCTGAAGCCCGTGCACCGCCGCGTGCTGTTCGCGATGCAGGAGGCGAACAACGTATGGAACCGGCCGTACGTGAAGTGCGCCCGCGTGGTCGGCGAAGTGCTCGGCAAATATCACCCGCACGGCGATACGGCGACCTACGAAGCGCTGGTGCGGATGGTGCAGGACTTCTCGATGCGCAATCCGCTGATCGACGGCCAGGGAAACTTCGGCTCGATCGACGGCGACAACGCGGCCGCCTATCGCTACACCGAATGCCGGATGGCGCGGCTCGCCGGCGAGATCCTCGCCGACATCGACAAGGAAACCGTCGATTTCGTCGACAACTATGACGGCAAGGAGCGCGAGCCCGTCGTCCTGCCGACGAAGGTCCCCAACCTCCTCATCAACGGCTCTTCGGGAATCGCGGTCGGAATGGCGACCAACATCCCGCCGCACAACCTGGGCGAGGTCATCGACGCGTGCCTGCACGCGTTGCAGGATCCGCGCTGCCCGGTCGAGGACCTGATCAAGCGGATGCCGGCACCCGATTTTCCGACGGCAGGAATCATCTACGGCGTCGCCGGCGTGCACGAGGGCTACCGCACCGGCCGCGGCCGCATCGTCATGCGCGCGCGCACGCATTTCGAGGAGATCGGCAAGGGCGACCGCCAGTCGATCGTGGTCGACGAGCTGCCGTACCAGGTCAACAAGAAGGCGCTGATCGAGAAGATGGCCGAGCTCGTCACCGAAAAGCGCATCGAGGGCATCTCGGACATCCGCGACGAGTCCGACAAGGACGGCATGCGCATGGTGATCGAGCTCAAGCGCGGCGAGATCCCGGACGTGGTGCTGAACAACCTCTACAAGCAGACCCAGCTGCAGGACACGTTCGGCATGAACATGGTCGCGCTGGTCGACGGCCAGCCGAAGCTGCTCGGCCTGAAGGCGATCATCGAGGCGTTCCTCTCGCACCGGCGCGAGGTCGTCACGCGGCGCACGGTATTCGATCTGCGCAAGGCACGCGAGCGCGGGCACATCCTGGAGGGGCTCGCGGTGGCGCTGTCGAACGTCGACGCGGTGATCGAGCTGATCAAGCGCGCGCCGGCGCCGGCCGAGGCGAAGCGCGAGCTGATGGCGAGAGCGTGGCGCTCGGAGCTGGTGACGCAGATGCTCGAGCGTGTAGGGCGCGGCAATGCCGCGGCGCGCTTCCGACCGGAGGGGCTGGCCGCCTCGTACGGGCTGACCGACGACGGCTACCGGCTCACCGATGCGCAGGCGCAGGCGATCATCGATCTGCAGTTGCGCCGCCTCACCGGCCTCGAGCAGGACCGGATCCGCGACGAATACCGCGAGGTCATGGACGCGATCGCCGACCTGCTCGACATTCTCGACAAGCCCGAGCGCATCACGGCGATCATCACCGGCGAGCTCTTCCGCATCCGCGAGGAATTCGCCGACAAGCGGCGCAGCGAAATCGTGTTCGTCGCCGAGGACATCTCGCTCGAGGACCTGATCGCGCCGCAGGACATGGTCGTCACGTTCTCGCACGGCGGCTATGTCAAGTCGCAGCCGCTCGCCGATTACCGCGCGCAGCGCCGGGGCGGGCGCGGCAAGATGGCCGCGGCGACCAAGGAAGACGATTTCATCGAGCGGCTGTTCATCGCGCACTCGCACGACTACCTGCTGTGCTTCAGCAACCGCGGCCAGGTGTACTGGCTCAAGGTGTACGAGGTGCCGCAGGGCAGCCGCTCGAGCCGCGGCAAGCCCGTCGTCAACATGTTCCCGATGGGCGAGGGCGAAAAGATCACCGCCGTAGTCCCGGTGCGCGAGTTCGACGAGCATCATTTCGTCTTCATGGCGACCGCCAAGGGCACCGTGAAGAAGACGCCGCTTACGGACTTCTCGCGCCCCCGCCCCTCGGGAATCATCGCGGTCGGGCTGGAGGAAGGCGATTACCTCGTCGGTGTGGCGCTGACCGACGGCAAGTTCGACGTGATGCTCTTCTCCTCGGAGGGCAAGGCAGTGCGCTTCGCCGAGGAGGAAGTGCGCGCGATGGGCCGCCAGGCGGGCGGTGTGCGCGGCATGCGCTTGCCGGAAGGCGGCAACCATCGCGTGGTGTGCATGCTCGCGGCGAAGGACGAATCGAAAACCGTGCTCACCGCGACCGAGAACGGCTTTGGCAAGCGCACGCCGATTGCGGAATACACCCGGCATGGCCGCGGCGGGCAGGGGATGATCGCGATCCAGACCTCGGATCGCAACGGCGCAGTTGTCGGCGCGGTGCTCGTCGACGACACCGACGAGGTGATGCTCATTTCCACCGGCGGCGTGCTGAT
Source organism: Burkholderiales bacterium (assembly GCA_036007105.1). GTDB lineage: Bacteria > Pseudomonadota > Gammaproteobacteria > Burkholderiales > SG8-39 > 2-02-FULL-66-14. The sequence goes on from DASYPC010000315.1 coordinate 5,025, forward strand.
CCGCACGCGCGTCGACCAGCTGCGCGAGCAGGGCCGCTCGACGCAAGGCGTGACGCTGATCGCGCTCGGCGAGGGCGAGAAGCTCGCAGGCGTGGAGCGGATCGAAGAGCGCGACGAGGACGACAGCGGAGACGGCGGCGACAAGGGGAACGGCGGGGACGGCGAACCGGAACCCTTTGATCCTTCGCCGGGTCCCACCGTACATTGACCATGGCGCGCATCTACAACTTCAGTGCCGGTCCGGCAGTCTTGCCCGAGGAAGTGCTCGCGCGCGCCGGCGACGAGATGCTCGACTGGCACGGCAGCGGCATGTGCGTGATGGAGATGAGCCATCGCGGCAAGGAGTTCATTTCGATCGCGGCCGAGGCCGAAAAGGATTTTCGCGGGCTGCTCGCGGTCCCGCAGAACTACAAGGTGCTTTTCCTGCAGGGCGGTGCGACGCAGCAGTTCGCCCAGGTGCCGATGAACCTGCTCGCCGGGCGCGGCAAGGCAGACTACGTGGTCACCGGCGAGTGGTCGAAGAAAGCCGTGAAGGAGGCCAGCGCGCTTTGCGACGTTTCGATCGCGGCGAGCTCGGAGGACCGCAGCTTCAACTACGCGCCGCCGCAGAAGGCGTGGAAGGTGCGCGCCGAGGCGGCCTACGTGCACTACTGCTCCAACGAGACGATCGGCGGAGTCGAGTTCCACTGGATTCCGGACACGGGCCCGGTGCCGCTGGTCGCGGATGCCTCGTCGCACATCCTGTCGCGGCCGCTCGACGTGTCGAAGTTCGGCCTGATCTACGCGGGCGCGCAGAAAAACATCGGGCCGGCGGGTCTCGTGATCGTCATCGTGCGCGAGGATCTGGTCGGCAAGGCCGCGAGGGGCACGCCGACGGTGATGGATTACAAGCTGCAGGCCGATGCCGATTCGATGCTGAACACGCCGGCCACGTATTCGATCTACGTTGCAGGTCTCGTCTTCAAGTGGCTCAAGCAGCAGGGCGGGCTCGCGCAGGTCGAGCGCAACAACATTGCGAAGGCGAAGCTGCTGTACGACTGCCTCGATTCGAGCAGCCTGTATCACAACCCGGTGGAGCGGGGCGATCGTTCCCGCATGAACGTGCCGTTCACGCTCGCCGACGCGCGGCTCGACGAGCCGTTCCTCAAAGGCGCAGCCGAAGCCGGCATGGTGCAGCTGAAAGGCCACCGCTCGGTTGGCGGGATGCGCGCATCGATCTACAACGCCATGCCGACCGCCGGCGTGCAGCACCTGGTCGACTATATGAAAGAATTCGAGCGCTATCGTGGCTAAGAGCAAAAAGTGCGAGATCCTGGTGATCAACCAGATCGCCCAGGTCGGCCTCAAGCGCTTCCCGGCGGAGCGCTATGCGGTCGTGAAGGAGTCGAAGGATCCGTGGGCGATCCTGGTGCGCTCGCAGGACCTGCACAAGTTCGAGTTCGGCCCGTCGCTGCGCGCGGTGGGCCGCGCCGGTGCAGGCGGGAACAACATCCCCGTGCCGGTGCTCTCCAAGCGCGGAATCCCGGTATTCAACGCGCCGGGCGCGAACGCCAACGCGGTAAAGGAGCTGGTGCTCGCGGGCATGCTGATTGCCGCGCGCAATCTCGCGCCGGCGCTGGATTTCGTTCGCGGCCTGCAGAAGGGCGAAGGGCTCGACAAGACCGTCGAAAGCGGCAAGAAGCAATTCGCCGGCTTCGAGCTGCCGGGACACACGCTCGGCGTGATCGGCCTGGGCAAGATCGGCAGCCTCGTCGCCGACGCCGCCATCCGCCTTGGGATGAACGTGCTCGGCTACGATCCGCATATCACCGTCGAGGCGGCATGGAGCCTGCCTTCGCAGGTGCGCCGCGCGAACTCGGTGGACGAGTTGCTCAAGGCGAGCCACTTCGTCAGCCTGCACGTACCGCTGGTCGAGAAAACCAGGGATCTCGTCAACGCGAAGAACCTCTCGCTTATGAACGAGGGCGCGGTGCTGCTCAACTTCTCGCGCGAGGGCGTGGTGTCGGAGGAAGCCGTGCTGAAGGCGCTCGCCAGCCAGCGGCTGCGCTGGTACGTGACCGATTTCCCGAGCGCGGAGTTGCTCGCCAATCCTCGGGTCATCGCGCTTCCGCATCTGGGCGCGTCGACCGCCGAGGCCGAGGACAATTCGGCGGTGATGGTCGTCGACGAGCTGCGCGAGTACCTCGAGCACGGCAACCTGCAGAACGCGGTCAACTTTCCCGACGCCGCGATGGCGCGCGAGGCGCCCTACCGGCTCTCGATCGCCAACGCGAACGTGCCCGACATGCTCGGCCGCATCTCGCATACGCTCGGCAAGCGCAAGATCAACATCCACAACATGCTCAACAAGTCCAAGGGAGAGATCGCCTACACGCTGGTCGACACCGACAACGAAGTCCCGTCGGAAGTCCTAGATGAGCTGCGCAGGACGAGCGGCGTCCTCCACGTCCGGTACTTGCCGGTGGACGCGTACTGCTAGGGTCCGATGGCCGAGGACATCGAGAAGCTGCGCCGCGAGATCGACGGACTCGACGATGAGATGCTTGCGCTCCTCAACCGGCGCGCGGACCTCGCGCGGCGCATCGGGTCGCTGAAGGGCGCCTCCCCCGCGTATCGGCCGGAGCGCGAAACCGAGATCCTGCGCAGCCTCGCCAAACGCAATACCGGACCGCTGCCATCCGAACGCGCGGCCGCCGTGTTTCGCGAGGTGATCTCGGCATGCCGCGCGATGGAGGCGCCGATCCGCGTGGCGTATCTCGGTCCGCAAGGCACCTTCAGCGAGCAGGCGGTTTACAAGCACTTCGGGCACGCGGTCGAAGGCGTCGCGTTCGCTTCGATGGACGAAGTGTTCCGCGGCTCGGAATCGAACGGCACGCAATTCTCGGTCGTCCCGGTGGAGAATTCGACCGAGGGTGTGGTCGGCCGCTCGCTCGACCTGCTGCTCGCCACGCCGCTGAAGATCTGCGCCGAGATCGAGCTGCGCGTACACCAGAACGTGATGTCGACGATGGCGTCGCTCGACGCGGTGCGCAAGGTGTACTCGCATCCGCAGTCGCTGGGGCAATGCGCGGCGTGGCTGGGGCGCACACTCCCCGCCGCCGAGCGGGTGCCGGCGTCGTCCAATGGCGAGGCGGCGCGGCTCGCGTCGCTCGAAGACGGCGCAGCAGCGATCGCCGGCGAAGCGGCGGCGGAGCGCTGGGGTCTTTCGATCCTCGCGCGCTCGATCGAAGACGAGCCGTCCAATACGACGCGCTTCGTAGTGCTCGGCAGCATCGAGCCCGAGCCGACGGGGAAGGATCGCACCTCGATCGTCCTCTCCGCCGAGAACAAGCCCGGCGCGGTGCACGCGCTGCTCGCCCCGCTCGCGGCGAACCAGGTCAGCATGACGCGCATCGAATCGCGGCCGGCGCGCACGCGCGCGGTGCTCTGGGAGTACGTATTTTTCCTCGATGTCGAGGGACACCGGAAGGAGCCGCGGGTTGCGGCCGCGCTCGCCGAGCTGGGCGAAAAGGCGCCTTTCCTCAAGGTCCTCGGCTCCTATCCGGTCGCGGTGGCGTGAATCGAGCCATGGATCTGAGCGAACTTTCGCCCGCCTACGTTCGCTCGCTCGCGCCGTACCAGCCGGGCAAGCCCATCTCCGAGCTGGCGCGCGAGCTCGGGCTCGACGAGCGCAAGATCATCAAGCTTGCGTCCAACGAGAATCCGCGCGGCGTCGGGCCGCGCACGCGTGCCGCGATCGAAGGTGCGTGCGGCGATATCGCGCGCTATCCCGACGGCAACGGCTACGAGCTGAAGCTCGCGCTCTCGAAGCGCTACGGCGTGGAGATGGGGCAGATCGTGCTCGGCAACGGATCGAACGACGTTCTCGAGCTCGTGGCGCTCGCTTTTCTCGGCCCGGGCCTCTCTGCAGTGTATTCGCAGCACGCATTCGCCGTGTATGCGCTCGCTACGCAGGCGCGCGGCGCGCGCGCGATCGTTGTGCCGGCGCGCGAGTTCGGCCACGATGTCGAGGCGATGGCCGGCGCGATCGGCGACGACACCCGGGTCGTGTGGCTCGCCAATCCCAACAATCCGACCGGCACCATGGTCGCCACCGAGCGCCTCGAAGCGTTCGTGCGGCGCGTGCCCGAGCGCGTGATCATTGTGATCGACGAGGCGTACAACGAGTACCTGCACGCGAACCTGCGCGCGCCCACGGTCGCGTGGCTGAAGAAGCATCCGAACCTGATCCTGACGCGGACGTTTTCGAAGGCGTACGGGCTCGCCGGCCTGCGCGTCGGCTACGCGCTCGCCCACCCCTCGGTCGCCGACCTGATGAACCGCGTGCGCCAGCCGTTCAACGTCAACGGCATTGCGCTCGCCGCCGCGGTCGCCGCGCTGAACGACATGGAGTTCGTCGCCCGCAGCTACGCCGAGAATCTGCAAGGGATGCGGCAGATCGAAGAGGGCGCGCGCGCGCTCAGCCTCGACTGGATTCCGTCGTTCGGGAACTTCATAACGATCCGTGTCGGTCGCGCCATGGAGGTCTACAAGCGCCTGCTCAAGCGCGGCGTCATCGTGCGCCCGGTGGGCGGCGGCTACCAGCTGCCCGAGCATCTGCGGGTCACGATCGGCACTGCCGACGAGAACGAGCGGTTTCTCGCCGCGCTGGCGGCAAGCGTCCGGGAATGAGCGCGTGACGCGCTTCGAGCGCGTGGCCGTGATCGGGGTTGGCCTGATCGGCGGCTCGTTCGCTCTGGCGTTGAAAAAGGCAAGCGCCTGCGGGAGCGTTGTGGGGGCGGGCCGCAACGCGCAGAACCTGCGCACCGCGCTCGAGCGTGGCGCGATCGATGCGATCGCGGGCAGTGCAGCCGATGCCGCGCGCGGCGCGGACCTCGTGCTCGTCGCGGTTCCGGTCGGGCAAATGGGCGCCGTCTTCGCCGAGATTGCGCCGGTGCTGCGCGCCGATGCAGTGGTCATGGACGCCGGCAGCACGAAGCGCGACGTCGTCGCGGCGGCGCGCCGGGCGCTCGGCGAGCGTGTCGCGCGCTTCGTGCCGGCACACCCGATCGCCGGCGCCGAGCACAGCGGCGCGGCCTCCGCCCAGGCGGGACTCTTCGAAGGCAAGCGCGTGGTGCTCGCGCTGCTCGCGGAAACCGCGCCCGACGCGCTGGCGAAGGGGGAGGCGGCCTGGCGCGCGAGCGGTGCGCGCCTCTCGCGGATGACGCCCGAGGAGCACGATGCGGTCTTCGCCGCGGTGAGCCACCTGCCGCACCTGCTTGCCTACGCGCTCGTGCACGACATCGCGAGCCGCGCGAATTCGGCCCAGCTGTTCGGCTACGCTGCCGGCGGCTTTCGCGACTTCACGCGGATCGCTTCGAGCCATCCGGAGATGTGGCGCGACATCTGCACCGCCAACCGCGATGCCCTGCTTGCCGAGCTCGACCAATATGTAACCCAGCTGCGCGAGCTGCGGCCGATGCTCGAGCGGGGCGATGCGCAGGCGCTCGAGCGCATGTTCACGGGAGCGCGCGAAGCGCGCGCGCGCTGGCTGAACGGCGACTACGACTCGTGAAGGCGCTCGAGCTGAAGCCCGCGCAGCGCGCAGCGGGCACGGTGCGCCTGCCCGGCTCGAAGAGCATCTCCAATCGCGTGCTGCTGCTCGCCGCGCTCGCCGCGGGCGAGACCACCGTGCACGACTTGCTCGATGCGGACGACACCCGCGTCATGCTGGGTGCGCTCGCGAAGCTCGGCGTGCAATGCGATTCGCGGACGGTGAGCGGGGTCGGCGGTGCGTTCCCGGTGAAGCGCGCCGAGCTCTTCCTCGGCAATGCCGGAACCGCGTACCGGCCGCTCACTGGCGCGCTCGCATTCTGCGGCGGGGAGTATCGGCTGTCGGGCGTGCCGCGCATGCACGAGCGGCCGATCGGCGATCTGGTCGACGCGTTGCGCAACGCCGGGGCGCGCATCGACTACCTGGGCGCCGAAGGATTTCCGCCGCTTGCGATTCACGCCGGGAAAATCGAGGTTCCGCGCCCGCTGCTGATTCGCGGCGATACATCCTCGCAGTTCCTGAGCGCGCTGCTGATGGCGCTGCCGCTCGCGGGAGGCGGAACAGTCGCCGTCGACGGCGACCTGATCTCCCGACCCTACGTGGATATCACGGTCAACCTGATGGGCCGCTTCGGCGTCGATGTCGGGCGCGTCGAATGGCGCGCATACCGCGTTCCCGCCGGCCGCTACCGAAGCCCGGGCGAGATTCGGGTCGAAGGGGACGCGTCGTCGGCTTCCTATTTCCTTGCGGCAGGCGCGATCGCTGGAGGCCCGGTCCGGGTCGAGGGCGTCGGGCGCGACAGCATCCAGGGCGACGTGCGGTTCATCGAGGTGCTCGAAGCGATGGGCGCGAAGGTCACGATGAGCGAGTCGTGGATCGAAGCGTCGCACGGCGGCGGGACGCTGAAAGCGTTCGATCTCGACCTGAACCACATCCCCGACGCGGCGATGACGGCTGCAGTCCTCGCGCTCTTCGCCGACGGCCCAAGCAGCCTGCGCAACATCGCGAGCTGGCGCGTTAAGGAGACGGATCGGATCGCCGCGATGGCGAGCGAGCTGAGGAAGCTCGGCGCGACGGTCGAGGAAGGCGTCGACTCGTTGAGGATCAATCCACCTTCGAAACTCAATCCAGGCGTCGCAATCGACACCTACGACGATCATCGAATGGCGATGTGCTTCTCGCTCGCCTCGCTCGGCGGAATCGAGGTGACGATCAACGATCCGGATTGCGTCGCCAAGACCTATCCGGACTACTTTGCGGCGCTTTCTTCGATTACCTAGCCCGGCGGCTGCGCGATCGCGTCCTCGTAGCGGTGCCGCCGCTTGATCTTGCCGGCGTGCTGGTAGATGTCGAGCGTCGCTTCGAACGCGGCGCGCGTGATCTCCACATGCGGCGACCAGTTGCCGAGCTTCTGGTACGCGGCGATGGTTTTCGTGAGGACTCCGACATCGATCCCCGGAAAGAAGGAAGCCTCGCGCTTCGCGACCTCGGCCGCCGGGGTCGCGATCAGCCACGCGCGGCCCTTGCGATACGCCCGCATGAACGCCCTGGCCATGTCGCCGGCGAGCCATTCGCGAGTCGCGGCGAGGCTGGAAAACGCGCACGGGCCGATTGGCACGCCGACTGCGGCGACGATATGGCCGACCCCTTCGTGCTCCAGCTGCTGCGGAGCCGGCCCCTGGAGATGGATGTATTCGCCCGTGCCCTGCCGGAAAGCCGCGATCATCTTGTCGGCAGAGCCCGCGTCGATCGCCTGGATCGCGGAATACTCGAGCCCGCTCTTGAAGCAGGCGTACTGGAACATCACCGTCGGCTGACCTCCGTGATCGACGAGCACCTCACGTCCCGTGAGCCGTTGCCAGCTGAAATCGGTTTCGGGCTTGCGCCCGACCAGGAAGAATCCGTCCTTCTCGTTGATCTGCGCGAAGTGCAGCGCCGGCGGAACCTTGCCCTGCTCGAGCGCGCTGATCGCCTGCGAAGGCGCGGATTGCGCGACCTGGACGCTGCCGTCGAGCAGGCCTTCGATCGCCGATTTTCCCGGTGGCGACACGGAATGCTTCGGACGCAGTCCTTCCTGCTCGAGAAAGCCGCCCGCGATCGTCGCGATCAGCGGCGAATAGAACGCTGAAAAGCGCGTGAACTGAATATGGATGTCCTGGCTCACAGCCGTCTCCCTGTCACCGATGCATGGCTATGATGACGCATTCCTGAGCCCGTACCACTCCTGATGAGCGAACCTCCTGCCCCTGTCGTTGCGATCGACGGCCCGTCCGCATCCGGAAAGGGAACGGTCGCGAAGGAGGTTGCGGCGGCGCTCGGCTTCCACTATCTCGACAGCGGCGCGCTGTACCGGCTGGTGGCGCTTGCGAGCCTGCAGCAGGGGGTCGCTGCCGACGACGAGCCGGCGCTGGCGACGCTCGCCCGCGACCTGCCGGTCGAATTTCGCGGCGACCGCACCTTTCTCGCCGGGCAGGACGTGTCGGCTGCAGTGCGCGACGAAGCCTGCGGCAACCGCGCGTCCGAGGTCGCCCCGCTTCGGGGAGTGCGCACCGCGCTCCTCGCCCGCCAGCGGGCATTCCGGCAGCCGCCCGGCCTGGTGGCCGAGGGCCGTGACATGGGAAGTATCGTGTTCCCTGATGCCCGGCTCAAAGTATTCCTCACCGCGAGCCTCGAGGAGCGTGCCCAGCGCAGACATAAGCAGTTGATCGACAAAGGAATCCATGCTACCCTGCGCACCCTTTTCCGAGACCTTGCCGAGCGCGACAGGCGCGACGCAGCCCGGAGCGTTGCGCCGCTGGTCGCCGCGTCTGATGCGGTGCACATCGATGCCACGAACCTGAGCGTGCGGGACGTTGTCGCAGAGATCGTGCAGAGGTACCGGGAATCGGAATAACGGACGGGCAGGCCAGGTGCCGGCCCGATGTGCAACCCAACCCGCGCGGGCCATAAAGCCTGCGAATTTCAAGGCCCAGTCCTACATGTCGAGTGTTTCCCCAACCGTTTCCGCGCCGCACGCCCCGGAGTCGTTCGCCGCACTGTTCGAAGAAAGCCTGACCCGCAAGGAGATGCGGGTCGGAGAAGTGATCACCGCAGAGATCGTCAGCGTAGACGACAACTTCGTGGTGGTAAACGCCGGCCTCAAGTCGGAAAGCATAATCCCGGTGGAGGAATTCCGCGACGACGCCGGAGTGCTCGACATCAAGCCGGGCGACTTCGTCTCGGTGTCGATCGAGGCGCTCGAAGACGGATACGGCGCGACGCGCCTGTCGCGCGACAAGGCGAAGCGCCTCGCCGCGTGGCACGAACTCGAAAAAGCGCTCGAGACCGGCGAGAAGATCCAGGGAGTGATCACCGGCAAGGTGAAGGGCGGCCTCACCGTGATGGTGAAGGGCATCCGCGCGTTCCTCCCGGGCTCGCTTGTCGATCTGCGGCCGGTCAAGGACACCACGCCGTACGAGAGCAAGCAGATGGAGTTCAAGGTCATCAAGCTCGACCGCAAGCGCAACAACGTGGTCGTCTCGCGCCGCGCAGTGCTCGAGGAGACCGCTGGCGCCGAGCGCGAAGCGCTGCTCTCCACGCTGCAGGAAGGCGCGGTCGTGAAGGGCGTGGTCAAGAACATCACCGATTACGGTGCGTTCGTCGATCTCGGCGGGATCGACGGGCTGCTGCACATCACCGACCTCGCCTGGCGGCGCGTGAAGCATCCGTCCGAAGTCGTCAACGTCGGCGACGAGGTCACCGCGAAAGTCCTCAAGTTCGATACCGAGAAGAACCGCGTCTCGCTCGGCCTGAAGCAGCTCGGCGAAGACCCGTGGGTCGGCATCGGCCGCCGCTATCCGCAGGGCACGCGCCTCTTCGGCAAGGTCACCAACCTCACCGATTACGGCGCGTTCGTCGAAGTCGAAGCCGGCATCGAAGGCCTGGTGCACGTCTCGGAGATGGACTGGACCAACAAGAACGTGCATCCGTCGAAGGTGGTGCAGGTCGGCGACGAGGTCGAGGTGATGATCCTCGAGATCGACGAGGAGCGCCGCCGCATCTCGCTCGGCATGAAGCAGTGCATGCCCAACCCGTGGGAAGACTTCGCCCGCGAGTTCAAGAAGGGCGACCGGGTCAAGGGCAGCATCAAGTCGATCACCGATTTCGGCGTGTTCGTCGGCCTGCTCGGCGGCATCGACGGCCTGGTGCACCTCTCCGATCTCTCGTGGAGCGAGCCCGGGGAAGAGGCCGTGCGCAAGTTCAAGAAGGGCGACGAGCTCGAGGCGGTGGTGCTCTCCATCGATGTCGAGCGCGAGCGCATCTCGCTCGGCGTGAAGCAGATGGAGGGCGACCCGTTCACCAACTTCATCGCCAACCACGACAAGAACAGCGTGGTGCAGGGGACGGTGAAGTCGCTGGATGCGAAGGGCGCGGTGATCGGGCTGACCGCAGAGGTCGAAGGCTACCTGCGGGCGTCGGAGTTCTCGCGCGAGCGGATCGAAGACCTGCGCACGCATCTGAAGGAAGGCGACGCGGTGCAGGCGATGATCATCAACGTCGACCGCAAGAACCGCTCGATCAACCTGTCGGTGAAGGCCAAGGAGCTCGCCGAGGAGACCGACGCGATGAAGCAGCTGCGGACCGAGAATGCGGCCGCCAGCGCCGGGGCGACGAACCTCGGTGCGCTGCTGCGCGCCAAGCTCGACAAGAGCACCCCCGGCCAGGAGTAGGCGGGCCGTCTGACGATTCGCGATGGGAGGACCGTCTTGACGAAGTCCGAACTGATTGCGCGCCTCGCGCAGCGCTACCCGCAGCTCGTGGCGAAGGACGCCGAGTACGCTGTGAAGATGATTCTCGACGCGATGACGCATTCGCTGGTCGGCGCGAACCGGATCGAGATTCGCGGGTTCGGCAGCTTCGGGCTCAACTATCGCCCGCCGCGGGTCGGGCGCAACCCGAAGTCGGGCGAGAAAGTGCACGTGCCCGAAAAGTACGTGCCGCACTTCAAGGCCGGCAAGGAGCTGCGCGAGCGAGTCGACGGAACCACGCTTCCGTCCGGGCACGCCGCGCAGGCGCACCCGCGGACCGCCCAGCCGTAACGAGGCGGGCGCGCGGAGGCGGGCGCCCTGAACCTCGCCGATTTCGAGCATGCGTGTTCTGACCTGGGCCATCTGGTTGGCGATCTTCCTGTTCCTGCTCGCATTCGCGGCGCGGAACACCGATCCCGTCACGCTGCGCTTTTACTTCGACCTCGCGTGGCAGATCCCGCTCGTGTGGCTGCTGTTCGGGTTCTTCGCGGCCGGGGCAGTGCTCGGGCTCGCCGCGGTGCTCGGCGCATGGATCCGGCAGCGGCGCGAGATCGGCCGGCTCGAGCGCGACGCGCAGGCGCAGGACCCGTTGCGCCGGGCTCCGCCCGCTGCCGAAGGATGAGAGGCCGGAGCACCGTCTCCCGCAGACAAGAAATGGAATTCGAATACTGGTGGCTGCTGGGTTTCCCGGTGTTCTTCGGCCTGGGGTGGCTCGCCGCGCGCATCGACATCCGGCACCTCGTGCGCGAATCGCGCACGCTGCCGCGCTCGTATTTCCGCGGCCTCAATTTCCTGCTCAGCGAGCAGCCCGACAAGGCGATCGAAGCGTTCATCGAGGTCGTAAAGGTCGACCCCGAAACCGTCGACCTGCACTTCGCTCTGGGCAGCCTGTTTCGCCGGCGCGGCGAGTACGACCATGCGATCCGCATGCACCAGAACCTGGTCGAGCGGACCGATCTCGCGGCCGACCAGCGCGCTCACGCGACCTTCGAGCTCGGCCTCGACTACCTGAGGGCCGGGATTCTGGATCGCGCCGAGGAAATCTTCGGCCGGCTCCTCGAAGGCCCGCGCGCGGTCGAGGCGCGGCGCCACCTGCTCGAGATCTACCAGGCGGGCAAGGAGTGGCAGAAGGCGATCGACATCGCGCGCCGTATCGAGGCCGACTCCGGGGAGGCGCGCTCGAGCGAAATCGCGCACTTCCTCTGCGAGCTTGCGGCGGGCGACGCGATGCACTCGCGTCCGGACGCAGCGCGCGCGCACCTCGAGCAGGCGCTCGAGGCCAACCGCAGGTGCGTGCGGGCGAGCGTCCAGCTCGGGGATCTCGAGCGCGCGGCGGGGAACGCCGAGGGCGCGATCGAGCACTGGAAGCGCATCGAGTCGCAGAACCCGCCGTATCTCGCGCTCGCGGCGCAGCGTTTGCTCGATGCGCATCGCGATGCGGGCCGCCTGGAGGAGGGCCTGACGCTGATCGCGGGCTACCTCGAGCGCTACCCGTCGCTCGATCTTCTCGACTTGGTGTTCCAGTACACGCTCGACGCGAAGGGTGCGACTGTGGCCTACCGGCTGGTGCGTGACGAGCTGCGCAGGAACCCGACGCTGCTCGGGCTCGACCGGCTGCTGGAGGCGCAGATCATGGGAGACTCGCATCCTGAGCGCAGGCGCGATCTCGAGCTGGTGAAGAACCTCGTCCACAGCCACACCCGCAAGCTCGCTCGCTACCGCTGTGAGAGCTGCGGCTTCAAGGCCCGCCAGTTTCACTGGCGCTGCCCGGGGTGCGGCGGCTGGGAGACCTATCCGCCGAGGCGCTCCGAGGAGTTCGATCTCGCGCCATGAATGTAACCATCATCGGCACCGGCTACGTCGGCCTCGTCACCGGGGCGTGCCTCGCGGACATGGGCAACCACGTGTTCTGCCTGGACGTCGACGAAGCGAAGGTGCGCAGGTTGAACGACGGCGAGATCCCGATCTTCGAGCCGGGCCTCGAGGCCGTGGTGCGCAGGAACGAGGCGGCCGGACGGCTCGTGTTCTCGAACGACGTCGCGGCGAGCGTCCGCCACGGCGCGCTGCAATGCATCGCCGTAGGCACGCCGCCCGACGAGAACGGGTCTGCCGACCTGCGGCACGTGCTTGCCGCCGCGTGCGGAGTCGGCCGGCACATGGACGACTATCGCGTGATCGTCAACAAATCGACGGTCCCGGTGGGCACCGCCGATCGCGTCCGCGAGGCGGTTGCGGAAGAGCTCGCGAAACGGGGAGAAAGTGCGCGCGCACTGGAATTCAGCATCGTATCGAACCCCGAGTTCCTCAAGGAAGGCGATGCGGTGGAGGATTTCATGCGGCCGGACCGCATCATCGTCGGGTCGGACGACGAGCGCGCGACGCGGCTGCTGCGCGAGCTGTACGCGCCGTTCCAGCGCAATCGCGAGCGCCTGATGCTGATGAGCGTGCGCTCGGCCGAGCTCACCAAGTACGCGGCGAACGCGATGCTCGCCACGCGAATCTCCTTCATGAACGAGCTTGCCAATCTTGCCGAGCGGCTCGGCGCGGACATCGAAGAAGTGCGCCGCGGCATCGGCTCGGACCCCCGCATCGGCTATCACTTCCTCTACGCGGGCGCGGGCTTCGGCGGTTCCTGCTTCCCCAAGGACGTGCGCGCGCTGCAGAACTCCGCGCAGGAGGTCGGGCGCCCGCTCGGCGTGCTCGCCGCGGTGGAGCGGGCGAACGAAGTGCAGAAACGCGTGCTCGCGGACAAGATCCGCGCGCGCTTCGGTGCCAGCCTCTCGGGCCGGCGCATTGCGCTCTGGGGTCTTGCGTTCAAGCCCAACACCGACGACATGCGCGAAGCGCCGAGCCTCGCGCTGATCGCCGACCTGCTCGTCTCCGGCGCGTCGGTGCGTGCGTACGACCCGGTCGCGCGGGCCGAAGCGCGCAGGATTTTCGGCGGCGAGCCGCGCGTCGAGATCGTCGACTCGGCGATCGATTGCGTCTTGGGCTGCGACGCGCTTGCGATCGTCACCGAGTGGCAGGAGTTCAGGAGCCCGGATTTCGAAGAGCTGGCGCGCCGCCTGAAGACGCCGGCGATCTTCGATGGCCGCAACCTCTATGACCCTGCGGCGGTGCGCGCACACGGAATCGAATATTTTCCGATCGGACGCAAGACATGAAGGCGCCCGATCTCCGGGGTGCGCGCGTGATGGTGGTCGGCGACGTGATGCTCGACCGCTACTGGTACGGAGACGCCTCGCGCATCTCTCCGGAGGCGCCCGTGCCGGTGGTGCTGTTTCGCAGCGAGTTGACGAGGGCGGGCGGTGCCGCGAACGTCGCCTGCAACTGTGCCGCGCTGGGTGCTCGCACGCATCTTCTCTCGGTGCTGGGCGGCGACGAGGCGGGCGACCGGCTGGCGCAGCTCATCGAGCGGGCTGGCATCCAGGCGAGCCTGCATCGCGACCAGTCGATCCACACGACCGTCAAGCTGCGCGTGATCGGGCGCCAGCAGCAGCTGCTGCGCATCGACTTTGAAACCAGCCCGTCACGCGAGGTGCTGGCGTCAAAGCTCGCTGATTTCAAGAGAGAGCTGCATCGCTGCGAGGTGGTGATCCTCTCCGACTACGGCAAGGGAGGGCTCGCGCATATCGCGCAAATGATCCGGCTCGGACGTGCCGCCGGGAAAAAAGTGCTCGTCGACCCCAAGGGCGACGATTACTCCCGGTACAAGGGCGCACACCTTCTGACGCCGAATCTCGCCGAGCTGCGAGAGGTGGTCGGAAGCTGGAAGAGCGAAGCGGACCTCGAGCGGCGCGCGCAGAAATTGCGCAAGCAGCTCGGCCTGGAGGCGCTCCTCCTGACGCGAGGCGGCGAGGGAATGACGCTGTACCGCGACGCGCGCACGGTCCACGTCAAGGCCGAAAAGCGCGAGGTGTACGATGTGAGCGGCGCAGGCGACACGGTGATCGCGACGCTCGCGACGATGCTGGCCGCAGGCGTCGCTCTCGAGCCCGCCGTGCGGATCGCGAATCGCGCCGGCGGCATCAAGGTCACCAAGCTCGGAACCGCGGTGGTCACCAGAAAAGAACTGTTCGGATAACGCATGTACTACGTCGTCACCGGCGCGGCAGGATTCATCGGCTCGCGCCTCGTCGCCGCCCTCAACCGGGCCGGGATCACGTCGATCCTCGCGGTCGACAACCTGGAGAGCGCGGACAAGTTCCGCAACCTCGCCGATTGCGAGATTGAAGACTATCTCGACAAGCGCGACTTCATCGAGCGCATCGCGGCGAACCAGTTCGACGAAGGCGTCGAGGCGCTGCTGCACCAGGGCGCATGCTCGGACACGATGCACGCGGACGGCCGCTACGTGATGGAGAACAACTACCGCTACTCGCGCGTGCTGCTCGACTGGTGCCAGGACGACGAGGTGCCGTTCCTCTACGCGTCGTCGGCGGCCGTGTACGGCGCAGGGCGCAAGTTCTCCGAGGAGCGGGCGAACGAGGCGCCGCTCAACGTCTACGCGTACTCCAAGTTCCTCTTCGATCAGGTCGTGCGCCGGCGGCTGCCGGGACGCACCGCCCAGATCGTCGGCCTGCGCTACTTCAACGTGTACGGTCCGAACGAAGCGCACAAGGGCCGCATGGCCTCGGTCGCGCTGCACGCCTACCGGCAGTTCGCCGCCGACGCTCGCGTGCGACTGTTCGTCGGATCGGGCGGCTTCGCGGACGGCGAGCAGCGCCGCGATTTCGTGCACGTGGACGACGTGGCGAACGTCAACCTGCATTTTCTCGAGCACCCCGAGGTTTCCGGCGTCTACAACTGCGGCACGGGCCGGGCGCAGAGCTTCAACGACGTCGCAACCGCGGTGATCAACACGGTGCGCGAAGCCCGGGGCGAGCCGCGCCTCGCGACCGCCGAGCTCGTCTCACGCGGACTCATCGAGTACATCCCGTTCCCGCCGCAGCTCGAGGGCAAGTACCAGAGCTTTACCGAGGCGGATCTCGAGCAGCTGCGCGCCGCAGCGTATCCCGGCGACTTCATGACGGTAGAGCAGGGCGTCGCAGCCTACGTCCGGGAGTTGCTCGGAAAGTGAACCGGACGATCGAGGATTTCATCGGCGAGACGCCGCTTGCGCGGCTGCAGCGCCTGCCCGGTCCGGAGAACGACCAGGCGGGGAACACGCTGCTCGCCAAGCTCGAGGGAAACAACCCGGCGGGATCGGTCAAGGACCGGCCCGCGATGTCGATGGTCCGGCGCGCAGAGGAGCGCGGCGCGATCCGCCGGGGCGATACGCTGATCGAGCCGACCTCGGGGAATACCGGGATTGCGCTGGCGATGGCGGCGGCGATCCGCGGCTACCGGATGGTGCTCATCATGCCCGAGCATCTGTCGGCCGAGCGGCGCCAGACGATGCGGGCTTTCGGCGCCGAGATCATCCTCACGCCGCAAAAAGGCGGCATGGAGGCCGCGCGCGACCTGGCCGAGAAGATGGTGCGCGAAGGCAAGGGCGTGATGCTCGACCAGTTCGCCAACCCGGACAATCCGCTGTCGCACTATGAGGGCACCGGCCCCGAAATCTGGCGCGACACCGGCGGCAGGATCACGCACTTCGTCTCCTCGATGGGAACGACGGGCACGATCATGGGCTGCTCGCGATTCTTCAAGGAGAAAAATCCGGCGGTCCAGATCATCGGCTGCCAGCCCGAAGAAGGCTCGCAGATCCCAGGCATCCGCAAGTGGCCGGAAGCCTATCTGCCGCGGATCTACGACCGGGCGCGCGTCGACCGGCTGGAGTACGTGAGCCAGGCCGACGCCGAGGAGATGGCGCGCAGACTCGCGCGCGAGGAAGGGATCTTCGCCGGGATCTCTTCCGGCGGCGCGGTGGCGGTCGCGCTACGCATCGCGAAGGCGCTGAAGAACGCCGTGCTCGTCACCATCATCTGCGATCGCGGCGACCGGTACCTCACCACCGGTGTCTTCCCGGACTAGCGTGACTCCAGTCCTCGCCTTCGACATCGAGACGGTTCCCGACTGCGCGGGGATCCGGCGGCTGCACGATCTGCCGGATTCGCTCTCGGACGCTG
>DASYPC010000316.1:0-4461 GCA_036007105.1 Burkholderiales bacterium
GCACCGCGGGCGCGCTCGCCGCAGCCGGCGTGCTGCGGCCGCAGGACCTGCTCGCCGCCGGCTGGAACAAGGACGCCTTCAGCGCCAAGACGCTCGCCGACGCGCTGAAGAATCTCGGCGCGGGGAGCGCAGCCGACAGCAAGGACATCGTGATCGAGGCGCCGCAGATCGCGGAGAACGGCGCGGTGGTGCCGGTCGAGATCACCAGCAATGTGCCGAACACGAAATCCATCGTGGTGCTGATCGAGAAAAACCCCTTTCCTCTTGCGGCGAAATTCGACTTCCTCGAGGGCGCGCTGCCGTTCGTCAAGGTGAACGTCAAGATGGGCGAGTCGTCCAACGTCCGCGTGCTGGCGGAAGCGGGCGGCCGGTATTACACGGCGCTGAAGGAAGTGAAGGTGACGATCGGCGGGTGCGGAGGCTGACATGGCAGATCCGATGAAAATCCGTGCCGGCCTGAAGGGCGACGTCGCCGATGTGCGCGTGCTGATGAATCACCCGATGGAAACCGGCCAGCGCAAGGACGGCGCAGGCAACCTCATCCCGATTCATTTCATCCAGGAAATCGCGGTGCGGCTGAACGGCAGGCCGGTGATCGAGGCCCAGATCAGCCAGGCCGTGTCGCGCAACCCGGTGTTCTCGTTCCGCGTCAAGGGGGCGAAGGCCGGCGATCGGCTCGAGATCAGCTGGCTGGACAACAAGGGCGACCGGAACAGCAGCGAAACCGCGCTGGCATGAAGAGCGCGAAGGTCACGATCGCGGGAGCGCTGCTGCTCGCGGCAGGTTGCGCCGGCGCCCAGTCGCAGTTCGAGAAATACCAGAAGATGGTCGCGGAAAACAGCCCGGTGGAGCTATTCGAGCTGCAGGGCGAAGCGCTGTGGAAGAAGAAGCAGGGCCCGAAGAATGTCTCGCTCGAGCGCTGCGACCTCGGGATGGGGCCGGGTTTGCTGGCCGGAGCGTATGCGCATCTGCCGCGCTACTTTGCCGACGCCGATCGCGTCATGGATCTCGAGACGCGGATGCTTCACTGCATGACGACGCTGCAGGGACGCAGCCCCGAAGAGGCCACCAAGCGGCTGTTCGGGACGGCCGACCAGCCCTCCGAGATGGAGTACCTCTCGGCGTACGTGGCGGCGCAGTCCCGTGGCCACGCAATGGCGCCCGGCAAGCGCCATCCGAAGGAGCAGGCGTCGTACGAGCTCGGCAAGAAGCTTTTCTTCGTACGCACCGGGTTGTGGGATTTCTCCTGCGCATCCTGCCATGGCGAGGAAGGCAAGCGCATCCGCATGTCGGAGCTTCCGGTGCTCTACAAGCCCGATGCCGCCCGGCCGCTGATGGCGACCTGGCCCGCCTACCGCGTCTCCGAAAGCACGTTCGTGACGCTGCAGTGGCGGATGAATAACTGCTTCCGCCAGATGCGCACGCCCGAGCCGGTGTTCGGCTCGGACGTGGTCAACGCGCTGATCCTGTTCCTGACCGTCACCGGCGAGGGCGAGACGTATCGCGGCCCCGGCGTGAAGCGCTGACGAAATGACGATGAAACGACGCGTGCTAGCGACCGCAGCAGCAGCGCTCGCTGCCTGTGCGAGCGTCCCGGTCGTCGAGCATGCGAAGATCGACGACGCCGAGCTCGCTCGGATCACCGCGGTCCTGAAGCGCGATTTTCGCGCCACGGGCCAGGCGAAGATGGACCGGCTCGAGCCCGACGCGGTGCAGCGCGCGTGCAACCTGCACGCCGACCATCCACCGGAAGCGGTCACAAAGCCGCTCGAGCAAGGACAACTGAATGCGATCCGGTATCCGGGCGGATCGCTGATCGGGGACTGGAAAAGCGGCGCGAAAATCGCCGCGAGCGGCCAAGGCATGCAATGGCACGAGAAGCCCGAAAATCCGGGCGGCGGCGGCTGCTACAACTGCCACCAGCTCGCGCCGCAAGAGGCTTCCTTTGGCACGCTCGGCCCGAGCCTGCTCGGATTCGGCAAGCTGCGCGGCAACGGCCCGGAGATGCAGCGCTACGTCTACGGAAAAATCTACAACGCCAAGGCCTACAACCTGTGCTCGCAGATGCCCAGATTCGGTCACAGCGGCTCGCTCTCCGAGCAGCAGATGAAAGACCTCACGGCGTATCTGCTCGATCCCGGCTCGCCGGTCAACCAGTAAGTGCAGCGGCGCGAATTTCTGAGGCTGCTCGCGCTGGCGGCCGCATCCGGCGCTTCGCTGCATCCGCAGCGCTCGGCAGCGCAGGCTGCCGACGAGCTCTATGGCGTGCCGAAATCCGGCAACGTCAGCCTGCTCCACTACACCGACAGCCACGCGCAGCTTCTGCCGGTCCACTTCCGCGAGCCGAGCGTCAATCTGGGGGTCGGCGAAGCGGCAGGCCGCCCTCCTCACCTCGTCGGCGAGGCGTTGCTCGATCATTTCCGGATCGGCGCGGGCGGCCCGCTCGCGCATGCCTACACGCATCTCGATTTCGCCGCTGCAGCGAGGCGCTACGGCAGGATCGGCGGCTTCGCCCACCTCGCGACATTAGTGAAGCGCCTGCGCGCGGACCGGCCGGGCGCGCTGCTGCTCGACGGCGGCGACGCCTGGCAGGGCTCTGCGACGTCGTACTGGACCCAAGGCGCCGACATGATCGGCGCGCAGAAAAGGCTCGGCGTGGACTTCACGACCGGCCACTGGGAATTCACCTACGGCGCGGCGCGCGTAAAGCAGGCGGTCGAGAAAGAGCTCGCACCGATCGAATTCCTGGCGCAGAACGTCAGGACGGCGGACTTCGAGGAGCCGGTGTTCCAGCCCTACGCGCTGCGAAGCGTGAACGGCGTGCCGCTCGCGGTGATCGGGCAGGCGTTTCCGTACACGCCGATCGCCAATCCGCGCTACTTCGTTCCGGACTGGACGTTCGGCATCCAGGAGGCGCAGCTGCAGAAAAAGATCGAGGAAGCGCGCGCGAAGGGCGCGCAGATCGTCGTGCTGCTTTCCCACAACGGCATGGACGTCGACCTCAAGCTCGCCCGCCGTGCGCGCGGCATCGACGTGATCCTCGGCGGCCACACGCATGACGGCGTGCCGGCGCCGGTCCGCGTCGGCGAGACGCTCGTCACGAATGCGGGATCGCACGGCAAGTTTGTTGCCGTGCTCGATCTCGACGTGCGTGGCGGCAGGATCCGCGACTGGCGCTATCGGCTGCTGCCCGTGTTCGCCAACCTGCTCCCCGCAGATGCGCAGATGCAGTCCCACATCGACCAGGCGCGCGCGCCGTACGCGGCCGGGCTGTCCGAGCGGCTGGCGCTCACCGAGGGCTTGCTCTATCGCCGCGGCAACTTCAACGGCACGTTCGACCAGCTGATCCTCGACGCGCTGATGGCCGTCAAGGGAACCGAGATCGCGTTTTCTCCCGGCTTCCGCTGGGGTACGACGCTGCTTCCCGGAGAGCCGATCACGTTCGAGCACCTGATGGACCAGACCGCGATCACCTACCCCGCGGTCACCGTGAACGAGCTCAGCGGCTCGCGGATCAAGGAAATCCTCGAAGACGTCTGCGACAACCTGTTCAATCCCGATCCGTACCTGCAACAGGGCGGCGACATGGTGCGCGTCGGCGGCATGACGTACGCCTGCGATCCACGCGCCGCGATGGGATCGCGCATCTCGGAGATGCGCCTGAAAGGAAAGCCGCTCGAAGCCGACCGGCTCTACAAGGTCGCGGGCTGGGCGTCGGTCGCGGAGGGCATCACCGGCGAGCCGGTCTGGGACGTGGTCGCGCGCTACCTGCGCGATCGCAAGACCATTCCGCCGCTTGCGCTCAACGTGCCGCGACTCCTGAACATCGCGCGCAACCCCGGAATGGCATGAGCGCTATCGCTCGATTTTCGTGACCTGCAGGAAGCAGACGCTCAGGTCCGGTGTCACGTTCATCTTGCCCGTCAGCTTGACCTTCTCCGCCAAGTTGATGACGTTGCCGGCGCTGTCCCGGATCTTGACGTCCTCGCGCCGGTAGCCGCTCTTAAGCTTGTCGACCGTGTTTGCACCGCTGCCCTGCTCGATGTCGGCGCTGAAGCCCTTCTTTGCGTCGGCGGTTTCGGCGAACGTGAAGCCACACTCCATCCTGCCGCCGTGGTTCGAGCAGAACACCGACACTCCCGGGCTCAGGAAGCCGCTCACCGCGACGATCTTCTTATCGTTTTCCAGCGCGCAGGCCTTTGCGTACTCCACGGGAACCCCCGGCTCCGTCTGGGAGCACGCGGCAAGCAGGCAGCACCCAGCAAAGCCCGAGCGGGTCATGCTATCGGTAGGCGGACGCGGGCGGATCGCCGCAATATTCCTTCGACGTCGTATTCAGCAGCTTGTGCTGCGCATCGAACGTGTACTTGCGCACGATCTTGCGCTTGCCGCCGGTCGGGCAGTTCTGCCGCTCGTTGCTCGGCGCTCCGACATCGAGAAACCAGACCGATGCGGCCGCGA
>DASYPC010000317.1:0-9462 GCA_036007105.1 Burkholderiales bacterium
AGCGGAGAAAATTCTCGATCGTCCCGGCGGGCGGTTCGAAGCCGGCGCCGCGCTCTCGCTGGCGGTGCTCGCGCTTGTCGTTTGGGGGGTCGTGCGGCTGCGATCGTCGCGCAGAAAGCGACGGCAGGGGCGGCGCTAACGCCGCCCTAGCTCCTCGAGTGCGCGCGCGATTGCCGCCGCGTCCATCTGATCTTTCGGCCGGCTACCCGTCTTACCGAACCAGCCACGCGAGCGCTGCGTCTCCACGATGGCCTGCGTCTGCCAGCGCTCGCGGTCGCGTTCCATGTCCTCGTGATTCGCGTACCGGAATACGCCTTTCGGCGCGCGCGTCAGTCGATTCGCCTAGCTGTCGAGCGCGGCGCGCGCCGCGGCGGAGGGCAGCACACCAACGGGAGCCTGCGTGCGGCGTCCCACGGTGCGCGCAATCGGCTGCTGATCCGGCCGGGCGGAGCTCATGATGCGAATTTATCCCCCGAAGCGGCGGGTTACAGCTAGGCGGCGGCCAGCTCCGCGGTCCTGCCTGCGAGGTAGTCGTCGTAGTTGCCGGGGAAGTCGATGAGCGTTGCCGGTGCACCCGGCGCGCCCGGGCGCAGCTCGAGGATGCGCGTCGCAAGCGAAGCGACGAACTCGCGGTCGTGCGAGACGAAGACGAGCGTGCCGTTGTACCTGTCGAGCGCGGTGTTCAGCGACTCGATCGATTCCATGTCGAGATGGTTGGTCGGCTCATCGAGCAGCATCACGTTCGGCGCATCGAGGATCAGCTTGCCGATCATCATCCGCTGCACCTCGCCGCCCGAGATCACCTTGAGCGATTTCTTCTGCTCGTAGCCCGAGAACAGGAGCTGCCCGAGCGTCGCGCGCACGATCTGCTCGTCCTGCTCGAGCTCCTCGCGGCGCCAGCGGCCGAGCCAGTCCGCGAGCGTTTCGTCGCTCTTGAATTCGTCCGCAGGATCCTGCGGCCAGTAGCCGGCGCGCGCCTTCTCGGCCCACTTGAGCGTGCCGGAATCGGCGGCGAGGTTCCCCGCCAGGCAGCGCAGCAGCGTCGTCTTGCCGACGCCGTTCGGGCCGATGATCGCCACTTTCTCGCCCGCTTCGATCGACAGGTCCAGCTTGCCGAACAGCGACTTGCCGCGCTCGTAGCCCTTCGCCAGGCCCTTCGCTTCCAGCGCGTGGCGGTACAGCTTCTCCTTCGGGTCGACCGCGAAGCGGATGAACGGGTACTGCCGGCTGGAGGGCTTCACGTCCTCCACCTTCAGCTTCTCGATCTGCTTCATGCGCGAGGTCGCCTGGCGCGCCTTGGCCTTGTGCGCGCGGAAGCGCCGCACGAAGTCCTCGAGGTCGGCGATCCGATCCTTGGCCTTCGCGTTGTCTTTCTGCTGCTGCTGCTTCGCCAGCGTCGACGCTTCCATGTAGTCGTCGTAATTGCCGGGGTAGACGCGGATCTCGCCGTAGTCGACGTCCGCCATGTGCGTGCAGACGCTCGAAAGAAAGTGCCGATCGTGCGAGATGATGACCATCGTGCTCTTGCGCTGGTTGAGCACGTCTTCCAGCCAGCGGATGCTGTTGATGTCGAGGTTGTTGGTCGGCTCGTCGAGCAGCAGGATGTCCGGGTCGCCGAACAGCGCCTGTGCCAGCAGCACGCGCAGCTTCCATCCCGGCGCCACCGCGCTCATCGGCCCGTCGTGCTGCGCCGTCGGCACGCCGAGGCCGAGCAGCAGCTCGCCCGCGCGCGCTTCCGCGGTGTACCCGCCGTATTCCGCGTATTTCGCCTCCAGCTCCGCGGCGTGCAGGAACTCGGCCTCCCCCGCCTCCGGATCGGCGTAGATTGCGTCGCGCTCGCGCATCGCAGCCCACATCTCGGCATGGCCCATCAGCACGACGTCGAGCACGCGCTCGGCTTCGTACGCGAACTGGTCCTGCCGCAGCCTGCCGACACGCTCGTTCGCGTCGATCGCGACCGTCCCCGCGCTCGGCTCGAGCTCGCCGCCGAGGATCTTCATGAAAGTCGATTTCCCGGAGCCGTTGGCGCCGATCAGGCCGTAGCGGTTCCCGCCGCCGAACTTGACGGAAACATTTGAAAACAAGGGCTGGGCCCCGAACTGCATGGCAATGCCGGAACACACGATCACGCGGGGGATTCCTGAAAAAGCAAAAGCCGGCATCAGCCGGCTTTTGATCGGGTCTAGGTGCGAGGCCGCATTATAGCAGCCCCGCCCGGACGGCCCTTACAGCGGCTTGACGTTCGCCGCCGCCGGACCCTTCTGCCCTTGAGTCACGTCGAAGGAGACCTTCTGGCCGTCCTTCAGCGACTTGTAGCCGGAACCCTGGATCGAGCTGTGGTGGCAGAAAAGATCCTTGCCGCCGTCATCCGGGGTGATGAAGCCGAAGCCCTTGGAGTCGTTGAACCACTTTACGGTACCTGTAGCCATGTCTGTTCGCTTCCTAAGAAATTACTGCGATTGCGCGCGGCTATCCGAGCCACGCTTCGGGCACGATGATCAAGGGAAGGGAATCGACTGCCACCAGGGAAGCCGCTGTTCGCGGTAAAGGGACGGACATTCGCTGCTTGAGCTCCTGCGGGCGCGACTCTACCACACACTGCCGCAGGGTCTCTAGTCGACCTTCGCGCCCGACTTTTTCACCACATCGGCCCACTTCGGCGTCTCGCTGCGGACGCGCGCCAGGAACGCCTCCGGCCCGCCGCCGTCGGGCTCGGTGTCGAGCTGCCTGTAGCGCTCGACGACCGCCGGCGCAGCCAGCGCATTGCGGATTTCCGCGTGCAATCGCTGCACGATCTCGCGCGGCAGCCTCGCCGGGCCGATTACCCCGCCCCACGCATCCGTCTCGTAGCCCGGCACCGTCTCGGCGATTGTCGGCAGGTCCGGGAACTGCGCCGCGCGCTTCGGCGCCGACACCCCGAGCCCGCGCACCCGCCCCGCTTTCACGTGCGGGCCGATCGACGGCACGTTGTCGAACATCACCTGGATGTTCCCGGACATCAGGTCGTTGATCGCCTGCGGGCTGCCCTTGTACGGCACGTGCAGGATCTCGATCCCGGTCATCGCCTTGAAGAGCTCGCCGCCAAGGTGCCCGGTCGTGCCGTTGCCCGCCGAGCCGTTGCTGAGCTTGCCCGGGTTCTTCTTCGCGTATTCGATCAGCTCGCGCACCGTGCGCACCGGCAGCGCGTTGTTCACCGCGAGCATGTTGAACACCAGCACGCAGTTCGACACCAGCGTGAGGTCCTTTTCCACGTCGTACGGCAGCGAGGGAAGCAGCGAGCGGTTGATCGCGAGCGACACGATGTTGCCGTAGCCGATCGTGTAGCCGTCCGGAGCCGCGCGAACGATGTCCATCGTCCCGGTGACGAACGACGCGCCGGGCTTGTTCTCGACGACGAACCCGACGCCCATCTGCGCCGACATCTGCTGCGCGAGCACGCGCATCAGGATGTCCACCGAGCCGCCCGCGGCGGACGGCAGGATCATGCGGATCGGCTTTTCCGGGTAGGCCGCCTGCGCGGCGGGGCCGACGCAGGCGAGGACGATCGACAGCGCGAGAGTCCTAAGCACTCGGTGAGCCCCGCTCGTGCGCAGCCTTCGCAGCGCGCTTCTTGAGCTCCGCCATCGACAGCGCCTCCTTGCGGGTCGCGAAGTGCCACACGTGGCCGAACGGATCCTCGATCGAGCCGGTGCGATCGCCGTAGAACTGGTCCTCGACCGGGCGCGTGATCTTCGCGCCTGCAGCGCTCGCGCGCGCAACCATCGCATCGGCATCCTTGACGTACACATGCAGCGTGACCGTCGTGCCGCCGCGCGCCTGCGGGCTGAGGAACCCGATCGCCTCGTACTCGTCGGCGAGCATCACGCGCGAATCGCCGATCTGCAGCTCGGCGTGACCGACCTTTCCGTCCGGCCCCGGCATGCGCATGACCTCCTTCGCACCGAGCGCCTTCTTGTAGAACTCGATCGCCTGCGCCGCACCGCGGATGCTGAGATACGGCGTCACCGAGTGATATCCGGCCGGGACCGGCTGCACCTTTTTCTGCTGCAAAACGGCTTTCTTCGCCTGCGCCTTGGTGCGAGTATTCTTTCGTATCATCGCGGTTCTCCTGATTGGTGGTGCGAAACTACTCCGGCGAAACGAGGTCAGTCAATCCGATGGAGCAGAAGCCGGTCGAGGGCGAGCGGCCGCATGCGGGCCCCGAGCCGGACGAGCGGCCGTACCTGAGGCCCGAGCCGGGCACGTTCCCGTGGATCGAGGCGGCGCTCGCGATCGCGCTCGCCGCGGGCACGATCTACCTGTTCTACTATTTCCAGGCGGGACGCGACGCGCCGCCCGCGCCTGCGGCGAAAAGCGCTGCCGCGCCCTCCCCGCAGGCCGAGGCGCCGCCGCCGATCCGCAACCCCCTGCCGGATTCGGACGCCAAGCTTCCGACGCTCGCGAACAGCGACTCGTTGATGCGCGAGTCGCTCGTCGAGCTCATCGGCCGCAAGGCGTTCGAGGACTTCATCGTTCCCGACCGGCTGATTCCGCGCATCGTCGCGACCGTCGACAACCTGCCGCGCAGATCCACGCCGCGGCGCCTGATGCCGCTGCACCCGGTCTCCGGGCCGTTCATCATCGCAGGGGCGGGCGAGCAATTGACGCTCGATCCCACCAACTACAGGCGCTATACCCCTTACGTGCGCGTGCTGGAGGCCGCACCGGCGCGCACCGTGGTGTCGCTCTACGTGCAGACCTATCCGCTTTTCCAGCGCGCCTACGAGGAGCTCGGCTACGGCAGCGGGTATTTCAACGACCGGCTGGTCGAGGCGATCGACGACCTGCTCGCTGCGCCCGAAATCAATGCGCCGATCGGGCTGATGCAGCCCAAGGTGTACTACGAATTCACCGATCCCGACCTCGAGACGCGCTCGGCCGGGCAGAAGATGCTGATCCGCATGGGCGCGGAGAACGCGCGCCGCGTGAAAGCCAAGCTCGCCGAGATCCGGCAGGCGCTCGCCCAGCCCGCAGCTGCGGCGCCCCCCTGAGGGAAGGGCGAACCACTTACTTGGCGGGCGTACGGAACGGCAGCTGCATGACCTTCCAGAAGTCGTTTGAATCGGGATAGGCGTCGGGATTGGATACGCCCAGGCGTCTTGGAACGCGTCCCGGCCGGTAATAAAACGTCCCGAACGCGATGTCGATGAACGACAGCGTGGCGGCGTAGTTCATCGACTCGGAAAGATCGGCGCTGTGGTGGTACCGATGCAATTCCGTGCCGACGAAGACGTAGTTGAGCCAGCCCGCGCGCAGATCCAGGTTGCAGTGCGACACCACGCCCTGCAACGCAACGACGGTGCTGGCCAGCATGACCGTTTCCGGGCTTGCCCCCAGAAGATAGAGCGGCAGCAGATTGACGAAGCCGCGGACAAGAAACGCATTCAGCGGGTGCGCGGCGACGTGCATGAACACGTAGACCTGCTGGGGAAGGTGGTGCGCAACATGCGTGCTCCACAGGAACTGTCCGAGCCTTCCCTTCAGTTCGTGGCTCCACCGATGTTGCCAGTAGTTGACGAGGTCGACGGCGAGCAGCGCCGCAGGCACCGACAGATAGAGCGGCCAGTCGCTGATCGGGCCCGCGTGGCCCGCGTTGAGCCGGATCGATGCCAGGCCGAACAGGCCGTTGACCGCGGCAACCGTCGCGCCCCCCGCCGCGAGGTACTTGAGGTCGCGCCCGAACGTTCGCCACGTCATCTTCCAGCGGCGCTCGACGGGGAATGCCGCCTCGAGCACTACCAGAACGACCACGTTGATCGCAAGAAGCGCAGTCATCACGGTCGAGTAGTCCCAATGTTGCGCGATGGCGTGCAGATCGAGCCCGATATTGGCGATAAACAGGACTGGCCATGTGAGCCACGTCACGGCCCACGGCGGCGTCGGTTGTCCGATCTGCGAGCGCCAGCCGGCGATGGTGATGGGGGCAATCATGCGAGCCTCTTCAGCTATTGAACATTGTGTTCAGTAACGTACTGCGTGGCCTAGAATGGGGTCAACGCACCGGGGCGCCCGAATGTTCGATACTGAACAACGGGTGCCCGATTGACCGGAAAAACCTGGAGGACCCGCGTGGACCGTCGCGTACAGCGTACCCGCCTCGCCGTGCATCAGGCGCTGATCGCGCTGATGCTCGAGAAGGGCTACGACGCGATCACCGTGCAGGACATCATCGAGCGCGCGAATATCGGTAGGGCGACGTTCTACGCGCACTACCAGCACAAGGAGGACCTGCTGCGCAGCGGGCTGAAGGACCTGCGCAAGCAGTTGCTGGGGTATCAGCGCGCAGCGCTTGCGAAAGCGGGCAGCGCGCGCGAGCGGAGTCTCGGATTCAGCCCCGCGCTGTTCGAGCACGCCTACTCACATCGCGATACCTACCAGGCGATCGTCGGCCGGCGCAGCGGCGCCATCGTCCTCGGCGAGATGCGCGCGATGCTCGCCGAGCTGGTTCGGGACGATCTGAAGGCGGTGCCGCCGGCCAAAGGCGTGCTCGAGCTACCGCGAGGCGCGGTGGTCGAGTTCGTCGTAGGCGCGCTGATGTCGATACTGACCTGGTGGCTCGACCAAAAGGCGAGCATCCCGCCGCACGAGGCCGACGCAATCTTTCGCCGCGTGGCCGTCAACGCGATCTTCGAATAGCGCAGCCCCGCCGCGAGAGCTACTTCGCGTCGGCGAGCTGTTTCAGCGTGAAGACGTAGCTCTCCTTGTCGAGCGGCTTGTGGCACGCGAAGCACTCGGCCTGGTTGACGCCGGCCCGGTGCTGCTTGTCGAGCGTGAAGACCGCGTAGTTCCAGTTGCCGTTCCGCAGCATGTCGGGAACCTCGTTCCCCCAGCCGGTGCCGGTCGCCATCGCGGTGTAGAAAAGAAGCTTCTCGGGGACGAAAAAGCCGTCCGGGCCGGTGACCGGCTTGCCGTCGGCGCCGGTCTTCGCCGAATACACCTCGGTGAACAGCACGGCGCCGTCGGGAATCGGCTTGGCCGCCCTCGCCGCCTGGATCGCCGCTGGGTTGGCGAAGTAGTACCGCACCTGCTTCGTCACCGGGAAATTGATCGTGTGGTACTTCTTGAACGTCTCCTTGTAGCCCTCGGGGAACGTCACGTTGGTCTTCGCGACGTTCGGCAGGAAAGTCGACTTCGCCGCCGCTCCGGCGCCGGGCAGCGAGGCAAAATAGGCCGCCACGTTCGCCATCTCGTCGAGCGAGAGCTGCGAGGCGATCGCGCTCATGACCGGGTTCTTGCGCGTGCCGTCCTTCAGCGCTTTCAGCTGCGTCTCGAGGTAGCCCGCGCGCTGCGCGGCGAGGTTCGGGATCGTATCGCTGACGCTGACGCCGTTCGCCCCGTGGCAGGCGGCGCAGACCATCGCCACTTTCGCCTTGCCGGCGTCGATGTCCGCGGCGTGGCTGATCGGCGCAAAGGCCAGAACGATCAGCAATCCAAGCGTTTTCTTCATGGCTCCTCCCTCGGTGGACCGGATGCTAACACCAGGCCCGCGCGGCCATTCCAGTCGACACCGTGCGCGTGTCCGCACCGCGGCGAGGTTCTCGCCGCGTCGACCCATTCGTCACGCTGGATTTGCCCGACCCGCGCGGGTCGGCTTGACGGACCGCTACGCTTCTACGGGCGACTGCGAGCGCAGCGGGATGCGGAATTCTTCGCGCACCACTTCCTTGCCGCGCAGCAGCTCTTCGGCCTGCGCGCGCTCCTCGTCGAACACGATCCTCGCCAGCCGCTGCAGGTTGTCGCGCGCTTCGTCGATCGTGCGGCCCTGCGAATTCACGCCCGGCAGCTCCTCTACGAAGCCGATGTAGCCGTGTGCCGCTCTCAGGTATACCGCGGTAAATGCGATCGTCGCGCGCTCCATCGGTTGGTCCCTCTTCGTCACGAAGCCCCATCAAAAGGATACGCCGATCATGTGACGATGGGATGAATGTTGTGTCGGAATCCGCTGATTCTCGCGTAGCAATACCGCCACACCGTTGCGCACTGCAATATGTGCTCAACGCTCGAGCAGGTGTTTTTTTTCTTTCACCTTCGCCCACTCGTCGGCGTCCGCGGGCGCGGGCTTGCGCTCGATGATCGGCTGCCACGCTTTCGCGAGCTCGCGGTTCTTCTCGATGAACTCGTGCTGCGCGTCCGGAACGTCGTCCTCGGCGAAGATCGCCTCCACCGGGCACTCGGGAACGCACAGCGTGCAGTCGATGCATTCGTCGGGGTCGATGACGAGCATGTTCGGCCCCTCGCGAAAGCAGTCGACCGGACAGACGTCGACGCAGTCGGTGTACTTGCACTTGATGCAGGTTTCCGTGACGACGTACGTCATCAGAGCACGACAAAAGTTTGCGAATCAATAGTTTAGCACGCGGTCCGGTTTGCCCCCTTGGGATCGCAGCCGACTGACCTCATAATAGAGGCTCCCGCCTGCAACGCACCCCCCCGAGGAGCCATGAGCAGTACGAAAATCGAGCACATCACCGATGCCAATTTCGAGCCCGAAGTCCTCAAGTCCGAGGTCCCGGTGCTCGTCGATTACTGGGCCGAGTGGTGCGGCCCCTGCAAGTCGATCGCCCCGATTCTCGAGGAAGTCGCCCAGGAATACGGCGGTCGCCTCAAGATCACCAAGATCAACGTGGACGAGAACCAGCAGGTTCCGGCGCGCTTCGGCATCCGCGGCATTCCGACGCTGATGCTGTTCAAGAACGGCAACGTCGAGGCGACCCGCGTCGGCGCGCTTTCCAAATCGCAGCTAACTGCTTTTCTTGACAGCAATATCTAGAGGCCTTAGTCTTTGAATTCGAGCCGCGCGGGAAACCCCCGCGCGGTGGCAGCGCCCGGCGCCGGGTCATAGCGCACACTTCCCAAAGAAGTCGGCAATAGGCAGGTCAGTACCCGATCCATTTACGCATGCATCTTTCAGAACTCAAAACACTCCACGTTTCCGAGCTGCTGGACAAGGCGACCACGAACGGCGTCGACAACGCCAATCGGATGCGCAAGCAGGACCTGATCTTCGCGCTGCTGAAGAACCAGGCGAAGAAGGGTGAATCGATCTTTGGCGACGGCACGCTCGAAGTGCTGCCCGACGGCTTCGGCTTCCTGCGCTCGCCCGACACCAGCTACCTCGCCGGAACCGACGACATCTATATCTCGCCCTCGCAGATCCGCCGCTTCAATCTGCATACCGGCGACACGATCGAGGGCGAGATCCGCACACCCAAGGACGGCGAGCGCTACTTTGCGCTGGTCAAGGTCGACAAGGTCAACAGCGAGCCGCCGGAGAACTCGAAAAGCAAGATCCTGTTCGAGAACCTGACGCCGCTGTTTCCGGACGAGCCGCTCATTCTCGAACGCGACATCAAGGCCGAGGAAAACATCACCGGCCGCATCATCGACATCGTGGCACCGATCGGCAAGGGCCAGCGCGGGTTG
>DASYPC010000318.1:0-2338 GCA_036007105.1 Burkholderiales bacterium
GCGCGACCTGCCTGAGGTAGCCGAGCACCTGGCGCGCGATCTTCGGGTCGAGGCTCGCCACCGGCTCGTCGGCGAGGATGACCGTCGGCTGCTGGGCGAGCGCGCGCGCGATCGCGACGCGCTGCTGCTCGCCGCCGGAGAGCGTATCGGCGCGCTGGAATGCCTTGTGCTCCATGTTCACCCGCGCCAGGCACTCGATCGCGATGCGCTTGTCGGCTTCCGGAAAACTGTAGATCAGGCTGCGCAGCACGCTGCGGTAGCCGAGCCGCCCGGCGAGCACGTTGACCAGCACCGACAACCGCTTCACGAGGTTGAACTGCTGGAACACCATGCCGAACTGGCGGCGAATCGCGCGTAGGTCGCCGCGATGCCCGGTGATTTCGGCGCCGTTGTGAAAAACCTGCCCTTCGCTCGGCTCGACCAGCCGGTTGATGCAGCGAAGCAGCGTCGACTTGCCGGCCCCGCTGGGACCGAGGATGACGAGGAACTCGCCCGGCGCGACGTCGATGCTGACGTTGTTGAGCGCGCGCACGCCGCCGCTGTAGGTCTTCGACAGGTCGCGGACCGAGATCATCGGCTTCGCTTGGATCATCGGTGCGTTCATGTCGCGCTCAGGACGCCGGGCCGTAAATCCGGCCGCGGATATAAGTGGAGGCCAGGTCGATGATCGTGACCATGGCAAGGATCAGCAGCAGTACGACGCCCGTCTCGCGCCATTCGAACAGCCGGATCGTGGTCACGAGCTCGAAACCGATGCCGCCCGCGCCGACCATGCCGAGCACCGTTGCCGAGCGCACGCCGACCTCGAACCAGTACAGGTTGTAGGTCACGAACTGCGGCAGCGCCTGCGGCAGCATCGCATAGGCGATCACCTGCAGGCGGCTCGCGCCCGTCGCCTGGAGCGCTTCGACCGGCCCGTGATCGATGTTTTCCAGCGCCTCGGCGTAGAGCCGGCCGAGGATGCCGCCGAAGTTCACGCCGAGCGCGAGCGCCCCGGGAAACGGTCCCAGGCCGACCGCGGCGACGAAGAACACCGCCCAGATCAGCTCCGAGATGCTGCGCAGCAAGTTCAGCACCGCCTTTGCGCTGTTGCGCAGGATCGGCGAGCGCGTGACGTTGCCCGCCGCCAGCACGCCGAGCGGCAAGCCGATCAGCAGCGCGATCACGTTGCCCCACAGTGCGATGTAGAGCGTCTCGGCGGCCGGCTTCCACAGCACCTCCGCGAACTCCCACTTCGGCGGCGCCATCCGGTAGAAGTACTCGCCGATCACGGGAACCGCCTCGGCAAGCGCCTTCGGGCGCAGGTTCACGCCGTCGGCGCACCACGCGAGGAACGCGATCAACGCGGCGGCGAGCGCGATATGCGACAGGCGCCAGCGCTTGCGCTCGGCATCCTCCGCCAGCAGCCGGTCGATCGACGCGGTGGGTCCTGCTGCGCTCACGCCCTACTTGAACTTCCGCAGGTCGAGCTTCAATGCCGACGCGATTTCACGGAGCGGGTCGTAGTCCTTGTCGCTCGCCGGATCAAAGCGCGCCACCGTGCCCATTTCGCCGAACGCCAGGTTCTTGACGCTGAAGAACGCCTCCCGGATTTTCTTCTTCATGTCTTCGGACAGGGTCTTGCGGTACAGCAGCGGGTCGTTGGGGATCGGTGGCGAGGTCCAGACCACCTTCAGCTTGTTGCAGTCCGCCAGTCCCTTGGCGCAGCCACGCTCGTAGATGCGGTCGGCGACGCTGCCCGCATCGACCTTGCCCGAGCCGACCGCGACGATCGTGGCATCGTGCCCCCCGGAGTACATCACCTGCTTGAAGTCCTTTTCGGGCGTGATGCCGGCCTTGATGAACGCGGCCGAGGGCACCATGAACCCGGAGGTCGAGCCCGGGTCGACGAAAGCGAACGTCTTGCCCTTGAGATCGGCGAGCGAGTTGATGTTGCTGTCCTTGCCGGCGATGATGATCGACTGGTAGCTCGGCTGCATCGAGCGTGCGGTGACCGTCACCGCGAACGCTTCGACCGGCGCCACCGTGGTCGCGAGCACGTAGGAGAACGGCCCGAGCAGCGCGACGTCGACGTGGCCCGCACGCAGCGCCTCGATGGTGGCGTTGTAGTCGGAGCCGACGAAGGTGTCGACCTTGAGCCCCGTGTGCTTGGCCACGATCTCGAGGATGGCCGCCGACTGGCGCACCATCGCGCGCGCGTCCTCGGCGGGGATGAAGCCGACGGTGAGCACCCCGGGCTTGGCGGTACCGCCGCCGGTCTGGGCGAAGCCGGCACTCCCGGCGATGGCGACGACCAGCATGGCAATAATCAAGATCTTGGCTGAATGCATCTTCGACT
>DASYPC010000319.1:0-7508 GCA_036007105.1 Burkholderiales bacterium
TCGAGGAAATCGCACGCGTTCCGCTCGGCGAGGCAAGCGCGTGGCTCTCGGCCGGGCCGCACCGGCAGCAGGGTGAATTCGTCCTCGTGCTCGCCTCTGCGGAGGAGCCTGCCGATCCCCTGGCCGAAGGCGAGCGCGTGCTCGCCTTGCTGCTTGAATCGTTGCCGGCCAGCGAGGCGGCGAAGCTCGCCGCGCGCATCACCGGCGCGCCCAGGAACGCGCTCTACCGGCTCGCGCTCGAACGCAGCAAGTAGAATCCACGGGCATGGAACGGCTGACGATCCTCCGCCCGGACGACTGGCACCTGCACCTGCGCGACGGCGCGGCGCTCGCCGCCGTCGTCGCCGACAGCGCAAGGCGCTTCGCGCGCGCGATCGTCATGCCGAACCTGGATCCGCCGGTGCGCACGACGCGTGAAGCGCTCGCCTATCGCGAGCGAATTCTCAACGCGCTGCCGCCGCGCGCGCGGTTCGAACCGCTGATGACGCTCTATCTCACGGACGACACGCCGGCCGAGGAAATCACCGCCGCCAAGGAGTCCGGGCGCGTGCACGGCGTGAAGCTCTACCCGGCCGGCGCCACCACGCACTCGACAGCGGGCGTGACGCGAGTCTCGCGCTGCTTTCGCGCGCTCGAGCGGATGGCGCAAGTCGATCTGCCGCTGCTGGTGCACGGCGAAGTGACCGATCCGGCGATCGACGTCTTCGACCGCGAGAGCGCGTTCATCGAGGAGGTGCTCGGGCCGCTCATTGCGCGCTTTCCGACGCTGCGAGTCGTGCTCGAGCACATCACCACGCGCGACGCGGCGCAGTTCGTCGAAGTCACCGGCCCGAATATCGCCGCCACGATCACCGCGCATCACCTGCTGATGAATCGCAATTCGCTTTTCCTCGGCGGCGTGCGCCCGCACCACTACTGCCTGCCGGTGCTGAAGCGCGAGGAGCATCGCGAGGCGCTCGTCGGGGCGGCGACCTCGGGCAATCCGAAGTTCTTCCTGGGCACCGACAGCGCACCGCACGCGCGCAGCGCGAAGGAGACCGCGTTCGGCTGCGCCGGGATGTACACGGCGCATGCCGCGATCGAGCTCTACGCGGTCGCTTTCGAGGAGGCCGGCGCGCTCGACAAGCTGGAGGGCTTCGCGAGCCGCTTCGGGCCGAAGTTCTACGGCCTCTCGCCGAACCGCGACAAGATCACGCTCGTGCGTGCCGCCTGGCAGGTGCCGGCATCGCTGCCGTTCGGCCCGGGCGCGGAACTGGTGCCTTTGCGCGCGGGCGAATCAATCCCCTGGACGCTCGTATAAGACACCCAGTCTTCGACTCGGTGCGCCCCTGGCTCGACCGCCTCGCGCCCGGCGAGTGGCCGACGCTCGGGGCGCTCAACGCGCTCGCCGAGGAAGCACAAGTGCGCACCGCGAGCGGCATGCCGCTGCGCTTCGTCGCGCCTTCGCCTGCCGATCCGTACTACGAGGTACACCTGTACGAGACGGGGTGCGTTGCGACCCGTACCGAGAACTGGCACGACCTCTTCAACGCGCTCGTCTGGCTTGCGTATCCGCGCACCAAGGCGGTGATCAACGCGCTGCACGCGAAGCAAATTCCGCTCGAGAGCGGCCGGCGCGGCCGATTGAGGGACCTGCTGACGATCTTCGACGAGGGCGGTGCGATTGTCGCGAGCGACGATGCCGGGCTCGTCGCGATGATCCGGGATTTCCGCTGGCGGGAGCTGTTCTGGGACTGCCGCGCGCGCGTGCTGCGCGATCTGCGCTTCACGGTCATCGGCCATGCGGTGCTGGAAATGGCGCGCGAGCCGTGGCCGGGCATCACCTGCAAGGCGCTCTTCGTCGACTCGCAGTGCGACCCGGATGTCGCCGCCGCGAACTGGCTCTTGGTCCATGCGCAGCAAGGCACGCCGCATCTGCTCGCGCCGCTGCCGATATTCGGATACCCGGGGTGGCTTGCGGAGGGCGCGAGCGCCGATTTCTACCGCGACGAGCGCTACTTCCGGCCGTTCAGGGAGAAAATTCGGACCGGAGGCAAAGAGTGACTGACAGGTACGACTTGATCGTGGTCGGCGCAGGCAACGCGGCCTTGTGCGCAGCGCTTTCCGCGGCAGAGTCCGTCAACAAGATCCTCGTGCTGGAGCGCGCGCCGGAAGAGGAATCCGGCGGCAATTCGCGCTTCACTGCGGGCCTCATGCGCGTCGCCTATGGCGGCGTCGAGGACCTGAAGAAGGCGATTCCGGACCTCTCGCCCGAAGAAATCGCGCGCACCGACTTCGGCACCTACACCGAGGAACAGTTTCTCGACGACATGGGCCGGCTGACCGAATACCGCTGCGACCCGGATCTCACCGAGATTCTCGTCAAGCAGAGCCTGCCGACGGTGGAATGGATGCGCAGCAAAGGCGTGCGCTTCACCGCCGCCTGGGGGCGGCAGGCGTTCAACATCGGCGGCAAATTCAAGTTCTGGGGCGGGCTGACCGTGGAAGCCGTCGGCGGCGGACCGGGGCTGGTCGAATCGCTGACGGCGATCGCGAGGAAAAACGGCATCGAGATCTGGTTCAACGCCCGCGCGCTCGAGCTCATTTGCGACGATTCCGGGATCACCGGGGTTCGCGTCAGACGGAGAGGAAAAACGCTGGCGCTGAAAACGAGGGCCGTGGTGCTGGCCGCGGGCGGCTTCCAGGCAGATCCCGAGCAGCGTACGCGCTACCTGGGGCCGGGCTGGGAGCTCGCGAAGGTGCGCGGCACGCGCTTCAACACCGGCGATGGGATCCGCATGGCGCTCGCAGTGGGCGCGGCGCCCACCGGCAACTGGTCGGGCTGCCACGCGGTCGCCTGGGAGCGCAACGCCCCCGAATTCGGCGACCTCGCGGTCGGCGACCAGTTCCAGAAGCACTCCTATCCGTGGGGGATCTACCTCAACGCGCAAGGCAAGCGCTTCGTCGACGAAGGTGCGGACTTCCGCAACTACACCTACGCCAAATACGGGCGCGTCATTCTGTCGCAGCCGGGCCAGTTCGCCTGGCAGATCTTCGACGCCAAGGTGAAGACGCAGCTGCGCGACGAATACCGGATCAAGCAGGTGACGAAGCGCACCGGCAATACGCTGGAGGAACTCGTTGCGAAGCTTGAAGACACCGACGGAAAAACTGCATTGGAGGAAATCCGGCAATACAACGCCGCTGTGCAGACGGAGATCCCGTTCAATCCCAATGTAAAAGATGGAAGATGCACGAAGGATCTGGCAATCAACAAGAGCAACTGGGCGAACACGCTCGACACGCCTCCGTTCGAGGCCTATGCGGTCACTTGCGGCATCACCTTCAGCTTCGGCGGCCTCAAGATCAACACCGGCGCAAAGGTGATGTCCTCCGACGGGGCGCCGATTCCCGGCCTCTTCGCGGCGGGCGAACTGGTAGGCGGAATATTCTGGTTCAACTACCCGGGTGGCACCGGGCTTACCAACGGCGCGGTATTCGGCCGCATCGCCGGGCGAAACGCGGCAAGAAAATAGGGACGGACCCCGGTTTTTGGACGCCGTGAAAAATGGCGTCCGTCCCTATTTTCTGCGTCTACGGAAACGCGGGGAAGCGCGTTTCCAGCGCGCCGGACACCGCCTCCGGGTGCCGCCCCAGAACGAGCTGGCGAACCCTTTCGACTTGAGCGAAGGGAACGTCGACCATCAGCAGCACCTTGCCCTTCTCGATTTCCGCCTGGAAGGGCTTGAGGCGCGAATTCGGAACGGCAGCCGCCGCCATGCTTGCCATCCACGCCCCCAGTACAGCGCCGACGATTGCCGCCACCAGGACGGCAATCAGCTGCGGATTGGTTCCCGCGGGCGGATACGTGACGATCACCACGCCGAGCAGCAGACCGGCCACGCCGCCCAGCCCGAGCCCAACCCCGGCACCGTGCATCAGATCAGTCTTCTGCAGATAGCTCGCTTCGTGCAGCTCGCCCAGGTCGGTGCCGCGCTTGGCAAGAAAATGCATGTAGCCATCCTCGATACGCGCCAGAAGCAGGTCGTTCGCCGTCAGGCGAGCGCTTTGCACGTCGGGCAGCAAAAAATACAGGCGTCTGCGCATCGCTGGTCTCCCGGGGTTGCCGACCGTCACGTCTTTTACGCTACTGCGCGTGGCGAAGCAACATCGCAGGGCACGGTAGAATCGCGCCGGGAGCCGGCTAGGCAGCCGCTGCGCCGCAAGGTGTGGAGGAAAGTCCGGGCTCCGCAGAGCAGGATGCGGGGTAACACCCCGGCGTGGCGACACGACGAACAGGGCCACAGAGACGAGTCTTGCCGCCAAAGTCTAGTTCCCGCAAGGGATGCGAGATGGAGGCGACAAGGGTGAAACGCGGCAACCTCCATCCGGAGCAACACCAAATAGGCAAGCGTTGAGGCCTGCTCGGCCGAAGCTTGCGGGTAGGTGGCTTGAGCCCACGGGGTAACCCTGGGCCCAGAGGAATGGCTGTCAGGGCGGACTGCGGGCAACCGCGGACCGCCTACAGAACCCGGCTTACCGGCTGGCTCCCACTGTTTTCCCCCCGATGTGCAATAAGTCACGGGTTTGACACCACGCCCGGAACCGAATCCCCTAACATGCCGCACTTGGGGGAGGGACAGGCATGCAGGGTCGGCTGACCCAGAACGACGTGTCGAATCACGTCAACGTCGAGGACGCGGAGCACGTGGGAACGAGCGTGATCCGGCTCCTGGCGGCGCGTTACCCGGGCGCCGACCTGGGCGCGCTCGGCCATGCCTTCGCCGATACCAAGGCCCTCTTCAGGGGCGCCTATCCCGGCTATCTACCCTGCGATACCCTGTATCACGACCTGCGCCATACGCTCGACGTGTCGCTCGCGATGGCGCGCCTGATCGACGGCCACGACCGCACGCATCCCGATGCGGAGCGGCTCGGCTCGCGGCGCGCGATGCTCGGTGTGATCATCGCGCTGCTGCACGACGCCGGCTACCTGAGGCGGGCTTCCGAGCAGGAGGTCGGAAACGGCGCTGTATTCACCAAGGTGCACGTCAGCCGCAGCGCCGACTTCCTCTCGCGCTACCTGCCGACGATCGGCTTTGCCGCCGAGGCCGACGTGGCCGCGCGCCTGGTGCATTTCACCGGGTACGAGTTCGAAATCGAAGACATCGACGTCGCCGATCCGAAGGATCGGCTGCTCGGGTACATGGTGGGCACCGCCGACCTGATCGCGCAGATGTCCGATCGCGCCTACCTGGAGAAGTGCCGCGATTTCCTCTACGACGAATTCGTCTGGGGCGGGATCGCGCGCGAGAAGCTGCTCGACGGGCGTGAAGTCGTCAACTACCGGTCCGCCGAGGACCTGATCCGCAAGACGCCGGACTATTACCAGCACGTGGCGCGCAAGCGGATCGACCACAAGCTCGGCTCGGTCGACCGCTACGCCGCAGCGCACTTCGACGGCACGAACCCGTATCAATCGGCGATCGCGCACACCATGCTTTTTCTGCGCCACGTCCTCGACCAGGACGATCTGACGCGGCTGCGGCGGCTCTGCTACTCGCTCTCGGCGGGGCCGCGCCGTACGTCCGCAGACCCCGCTTCGCCCGCGGAGCCGCGTCAGGCTTCCTGAACGACCTGCGCGGCAAGCCAGCGCGCCGTGCGCAGGAGGCGCGCATCGAAGTTACGCCGGCCGATCAGTTGGACACCGATCGGCAGGCCGTTCGACGCCTGCAGGAGGGGCAGCGAAATCGCCGGCAACCCAGTCAGGGTCCAGAGCGTGCAGAAAGACGGGTCGCCCGTCGAGCCGAGACCCTCGGGCGCCGGGCCGGGCGCCGCGGGAGTCAAGATCGCGTCGTAGCGCTGCGTGAACAGCTCGTCGAAGCTCTCCCGCATCGGCGGCCGCCGCGACAACGCGCGTTGATAGTCCACGGCGCGTACTTCGCGGCCGCGCTCGATCAGCGTGCGCAGCGGATCGGAGAGCTGGTCGCGTCCGCGCTCCCATTCCCGCTCGAGATTGCACGCCATCTCCACATCCATGATCGTCCGGTGCCAGTCCCAGGCTTCGGCAGCCGACGGAAAGAGCTCCACTTCCTCGACCCGCTCGCCGAGCGCGTCGACGAGTTCGGCGAACGCCTGTTTCGTCTCCTCCGCGGCGCGCTCCCAGACCGGGGTTTTCACGAACGCGAGCAGCGGCGCGATTGGTGGCTCCTCCGCAGCGATCTGGCGGAACGGGATGCGCGCCCGCGGGCTCGTGTCCGCGTCGCCCTCGTCCCACCCGGCAAGCTCTTCGGCGAGCAGCGCGATGTCCTCGAGCGTGCGCGCGAACAGGCCGACATGATCGAGCGTGCGCGAAAGCTTGAGGATCCCGGTTCGCGGGATCAGCCCGTGCGTCGGCTTGAACCCGTAGGCGCCGCAGAACGCAGCGGGCCGGATCACCGAGCCGTTCGTCTGGCTGCCGAGCGCAAGCGGCACCATGGCGGCCGCGACCGCTGCCGCCGATCCGCTCGACGATCCGCCCGGCGTATGGGCTGGGTTGTGCGGGTTGCGCGTCTTTCCCGGGTGGAAGTACGCGCATTCCGTCGTCACCGTCTTGCCCATGATGACCGCGCCCGCCGCGCGCAATCGCGCGACCACTGCAGCGTCCGCGCGCGGCGTGCGCCCGCGATGCAGCGGCGTGCCGTTCTCGGTCGGCATGTCCGCGGTGTCGATGATGTCCTTGATTCCCACCGGTATGCCGCAGAGCGGACCCGTTGCCTGGCCGGAGCGGCGCAACTCGTCGGCCGCTCGCGCCTGAGCGAGCGCGAGGTTCTCGTCGAGGAAGGTCCAGGCCTGGACCTGCGGCTCCGTTGCGCGAATGCGCTCGAGGCAGGCTGCGACGAGCTCTTCGCTGCTGAGCCGTCCCTGCTGGATCAGCAGCGCGGATTGCGCGGCGCTTAACGTGGCCGGGTGGTTCTCTTCCATGCGGCCGGCTCAACGCCCATTCATTTTGCGTAGAACACGCTCGGCAGCCACAAACCGATCTGCGGAAAGACGTACAGCAGGACGAGCGCGATCACCTGGATTCCCATGAAGGGCATCATTCCGGCAAAGATCTGATTCAGCGTCACGTGCGGCGGTGACACGCCCTTCAGGTAGAAAGCCGCCATCGCCACCGGCGGCGAAAGGAACGCCGTCTGCAGGTTGAGCGCGACCAACAGCCCGAAGAACAGCGGATCGATGTGAAAGTGCGGCAGCAGCGGCAGGAAGATCGGCATGAAGATGATGAACTGGGCCAGGATCATGAATTGCAGCGGCGTCAGGCCGAGCGACAGCACCCAGTGCTCGACGACTTCCTGCCCGCCCAGCAGCGCGAACGCCGCCGAGAAAATTCCCGAGCCGATGAACAGCCAGCAGACCATCGCGCTCGTCTTGGCAGTAAGAAAGGACGATTCCTTGACGATGGTCCCGAGCTCTTTCACCGTTTTCCAGACGACAAGCCCATGGCTCGGCGCGCCTGCCGGCGCTTCGCGCCAATGCCCGATGAAGCG
>DASYPC010000320.1:0-8975 GCA_036007105.1 Burkholderiales bacterium
ATCGGCATTGGCCGCGGCCTCCTTCGAGCAATCGATCACCACCGCAGGCGCGATGAAGTGCCGCACGGGAATGGTGTCGACGGCGCTGTTCGGCAGATCGCGCCCGGAAATCCAGTGGACGGGCGCGTCGAAATGCGTGCCGGTATGCTCGCCGCACGAGAAATTGTTCCAGTACCAGCTCGGGCCGCGCTCGTCGTAGCGCGACACCTCTTCGAGCCGGAACGGCAGGCATTGGCCGAATTCGGGCGGCAGCGCGATCTGCGGGAATTCGG
Organism: Burkholderiales bacterium; assembly: GCA_036007105.1. Lineage (GTDB taxonomy): Bacteria > Pseudomonadota > Gammaproteobacteria > Burkholderiales > SG8-39 > 2-02-FULL-66-14. The sequence continues at coordinate 273 of DASYPC010000320.1, forward strand.
GCGAAAGCGTATGCGTCAGGTCGAGCACGCGAATTCGGCCGCCGGCGAGCGCACCCGCCAGCGCGCCCAGTATTTCGCTCGGTTCCATGGCTCAGGACCCTCCTGCGGCGAGCTCGCGCTCGAGAACCTTGGGATTTTCGCGCCAGCGCGCCAGCCATTCCTGCGCGACGTCGCCGGGATAGACATCTTCCACGCCATCGCGCAATGCCTTGACGATCGCTTGGGCGACGGACGCCGGCGCGATCTTCGGCGGCGGCAACAGCTGGTTCCAGTCATCGTCGATCGGCCCGGGAAACAGGTTAATGACACGGATGCCGGCCGGCCGCATTTCCGCGCGCAGGCACTGTGCCAGCGAAAGCGCAGCAGCCTTCGAGGCGGAGTAGGTCCCGTGCGGTGGATAGTTCGACAGCGCGTAGATCGACAGCAGGTTGACCCACGCGACCGCGCTGGCGGGCCCGTCGGCGCCGCGTCCTTTCAACGCAGGTCCGAACTCCTGCGCGAGGCGCAGCAGACCGAAGTAGTTGATGTCCATCTCCGCGCGTGCCGCGTCGGCGCCGCGGCGCGCGCTGATGCCGTAGGTGCGGTGGACCTCGGCATTGTTGATGACGATATCGACCTTGCCGGCCACCTCGCCGGCCAGTTCGCTCACGGATTTGGCGCTGGTCAGATCCAGCGGCACCAGCGTGACCTGCGGCAGCGCCGTGATCCCGTCCAGCCCGGGCAGCTTTTTCCATGGCTCGGCGTGGCCGGCCCAGACGATGTCGGCCCCTGCGTTGACCAGCGCCTTGACGATCGCCTGACCGACTGCGGTCTTGCCGTCGGTCACCAGCGCCTTGCGGAATTTCGGGTCGCAGGTCATTTCACGCAGCACGCGGTCTTCAGCCATGTGTTCAGTCTCCGTTTCTGGAACGCCCAGCAGCACCGCCTGTCCCGCGCGGTCCAGGCGCACATCGACATTCACGCGCGCAGGCGCTGCCGGCGCGCAATCGAGCAAATGCACCATCAGCGTCGGGCCGACATCGAGCTGCACCAGCCCGAGGCGCCACGGCAGCCGCTCGCGGAAGAAGAGGTCGTTGCTGTGATGCAAAACCGTTTCGCTCAGCAGCCTGCCCGCACCGCTTTGCGGCTTCCATTGCAATCGCGCAGACAAGCAGACGTGGCAAGCCTCGCGCGGCGGGTACTGGATCGCCGCGCAATCGGCGCATTGCTGCAGCTCAAAACGGCCGATTGCGGCCGCAGCAGTAAGTCCGAGCGCAACACGGCTGCGACCCCAGGGCGGGAGCGTTGGCAGACGCGTGCGCAGCACCGGATTCTTGCGCTTGGGGCGCGTCATCTGCTTCGTCATCGTGAATCGCCCCGGCCGAGAATCAGCGCCCCGGTGCAAACGCACCGGTCATAGGTGACCATGCCGAATCCGCTCACCAAGCCCAGCTTTGCATCCGGTACTGCGCGCCCCGGCGCCTGGCCAGTGAGCTGGCGCACAGCCTCCACTAAGCCAAGGTAGCCGCCGGCAGCTCCCGCCTGACCGACCGACAACTGGCCTCCGCTGGTGTTGGTAGGCAGGCTGCCTTCGCGGGTCAGCGTCCGGCTGCGCACGAAGGCCGGGCCTTCGCCCTTTTCGCAGAAGCCCAGGTCCTCGTACTGCATCATGACGATCACGGGATAGTCGTCGTAGAACTGCACCAGGTCGATGTCGTCCGGTTTTATTCCTGCCTGCGCATAGAGATCGTCGCGATCCATCGCCCAGCCGCCGCGGATCATGATCGGGTCTTCCCGATAGGCGTTGTGGCGCTCGGTGGCCGCGAGCAGGCGCGCGAACGGCAGATTCAGGTCGCGCGCCCGCGCCTCGCTCATCAGCAGCACGCCTTCGGCGCCGGCGCAAGGCATCACGCAATCGAACAGGTGGATCGGCTCGGCGATGACGCGCGCCGCGATGTACTCGTCGAGCGTCAGGGGTTTCCTGAACATCGCGTACGGCGTCGCAAGTGCGTTCTCGCGCTGTGCTACGCAGATCCGGCCGAAATCCTCGCGCTGTGCGCCGTAAGTGCGCATGTAGTGCGCGGTGATGAACGCGAACATGGCATTCGGCCCGCCCGAGCCGTAGGGATAGGTCGCATCGCGCGCAAACAGACTGAAGCTGCCGAGCGTCTGGCGAAACGAATCCACGTGATTGGTGTCTCCCGCCACGCAGGCGATCATGTCGGCATCACCGGCCTGGATGGCTCGTGCGGCGCGACGCACTGCCACCACGCCCGAGGCGCCGCCCATCGGCAGGTGATCGAGCCAGCGTGGATTCAGGCCGAGGTGCTGGGTCAGGCCCACCGCCGTGTCGGGTGCCAGCGTGAAGCTGGACACGCACAGGCCGTCGATGTCGTCCTTGTCGATACCCGATTCGCGCACCAGTTCCGCCAGCGCGCGGCCGATGAACCAGTGCGCGCCATGGGTCGAATACCGTACATAGGGCACGGTCACCGGCACGGCGACGGCGACGCCGTCGTACCCTTTACGCGAGGAACGAGTCATGGAAGCAATTCCGTCACCTTGGCATCATACTGACTGAACTGCCAAGGAGATTTCCAATGAGCGAAGCAAAGGGCCGATACCGCATCTGGTTCCAGGGCGCGACCGATCGAGTCCACATGGCGCCTTACATCAGCAAGGTGGAAGCCCACCTGAAGGCCATTCTGGACCCGGAATTCAGCGGCACGTTCAACACCACGACACCTCCGGCCACCACTACGCATTCGCTCACCGAATTCCGCATCGCGGGCGCTTTCGTTCGCGGCGCGATCGAGGCGCAGCGCCAGGGCTACGACGCGATGGCGATCACCCATTTCCAGGACGCCGGGCTCGCCGAGGTCAAATCGGTCGCGGACATCCCGGTGCTCGGTCTGGGGGAGACCACGCTGTTCCACGCCTGCACGCTCGGACGCAAGCTCGGCCTGGTCACCATCAACCCCGTGTTCATTCCCTGGCACGAGGATCAGGTAATCCGCTACGGGCTGCAGAGCCGCGTCGTCGGCGTGCGTGCGGTGAACGCCAGCGTGAGCGATTTCATCGACGCATTCGCCACCCAGGACGCGTTCGACAAGCTGTATCCAAAGTGGGAGCACGAGTGCCGGATCCTGCTGGACGCCGGCGCCGACGTGATCGTGCCGGCGGGCGGGCTGCCGATGATGCTCTACGGATCGCAGCCCGGCGCCAATCTCGACGGCGCGCCGATCATCAACGGCATCACGCTGATCGCCAAGGCGGCGGAAACCGCGATCAAGCTGCGCCGCATTGCCGGCATGGCCGCGGTCAGCCGGCGCTCGAACTACGCCAAGCCGCCGGAGAAGGCGCTACGCGAATTTCTCGATCTACATGTCTGAAACCGTGCTCGCGAACCGCTCGACCTGCGCCCAGTCGGTGAACTCGATCACCGTGCGCGGGTCGGTAGGCCCGCGCGTCAGCAGCATGATGAAGCGGATGATCTGGCGGTCCCAGAAACCGTATCTGGGGTAGTCCAGCTTTCCGGCGAAAACGGCGAGCTGCCGCGGGCGCCACGCGATCTGCGCGAGGAGCTTCCGCACATAAGGATTCGTCTCGGGGGTGTTGCGGTTCGGCTTGCGCGCGACGATGTTCACCGAGAAAAATGCGCTCGGCTTGCTTTGCAGAGCTGCCCGGTGCGCGCGCATGAAGGCGGCGACGCCCGGGCGGTGCTTGCCGTAGCGGATGCTCGCACCGATCACGATCTTGTCGAAGGGGTCGAGCTCCGGCCCGGACGGATCGTCCAGCGCGCGCAGCGTCACCGCGTGGCCGGCGGGTTCGAGAAAATCGCGCAGGCGCTCGCAAATCTTCAGCGTGTGCCCGTCGATCGTCGAATACAGCAACAGGATCCTGCTCATCGCGATGGAAAGCTCTACTTCAGAACTTCGCCGCAGCGCGCGCCTCGCCCGTGAGCTCGAGGATGTGCAGGCCCGTATCGGCGCGGTCGACGATATAGACGTACCCGCGATCGTCCACTTCCACGTTGTTGGTCTGGATCGCGACCTTGCAGCGCTCGCCCGCTTCGATCTTGACGCAACGCTTGTCGGTCCGGTCCGTCGTCGCCGGGATGTAATGGCCGATCTCGCGCGGATGGAAAGGATCGCGGATGTCGACGGCTCTTACGCCCGCGTTGAACCAGGAGAAGAACACGACTCGCCTCGCGTACATCGAAGGTTGATTCTCGTTCGATGCATGCGCGCCGAAGCGGCCGCCCCGGGCGCAGAAATTCCCGCTCGACTCCGGAACGTTGAATGTCGCGACCCCGACCGGCCGGCGCTCGTCGGTGATGTCCACCATGAAGACCATTTGGCGCGGCTCGAGGCATTCGTTGACGAGCGATTCGTTGACGACTACGACGAAGTCGCGCTTGCCGCCGCCCTTGTCCTTTGAGAACTCGCCGAGCTCGATACCCAGCACCGGGAGCGTGGTGTGCGCTCCGTTCCACGCCGGCAGGTCCAAGCGCCCGATCTGCGGCGCGCGCAGGTTCGGATCGGTCGGCTCGCGCGACCCGCGCAGCAGCTTCTCCCGATCGACGATCTGCAGGATGCCTTCCTTGTTCGTCCCGTAGCCGAAGTAGACGCGGTTGCGGCCGGGCCCCAGCGAAATCGGCCCGTGGAGCTCCATCGGCACTGCGCCGCCCGCGCCCGGCTGCTGCCCCGCAAGCCCGAAATTGCGGACGAAAAGCGGGCGCGCCGGATCGGAAAGGTCGTAGATCTGCGTCATGCGGCGCGTACGCCAATCGGTGAGGCCGGAGACCAGATACGCGATTCCGGTATCGCATTCCCACCAGTTCTTGTGCGTGCCGCGCAGCCCGTCGACGACCGTCGTGACGCGAGACGGCTTCTCGGGAATCGTGACGTCCCACACTTCGTGCGCCAGATTGCCGAACGTGCGCAGCAGATAGACCTTCGCGGGATCGCCTTTGGGCAAAGCCTTGCCGTCGCAGACCCGGACCATCTGCGCACCGCCCGACTCACCTTGTCCGGGCTCGCCGGGTATGTGAGCGACGTAGCGCGGGCTGCGCGGATCGGTGACGTCGACGACCGATGTACCGTTGTCCTCGGCGCGGCCCGTGACGGCGTTCAGCGCACTGCCGCCGTGATGCCCGATGTATGCGATCCAGCGCCCGCCCTGCGGATGCACCACCGGTTGATAGGCACTACGCGCCTGCAGATCGTTGTATCCCACGAGCGCCATGTTGCTGGCGCTCGCAGGATGCTGTGCGTAGCCGATGCAGACGGGGAGGGCCGTCGCTATGAGCGCGAGTGCGGCCGGTGCGAAGCGCAACATGGATGGACTCGGTCCTGGAGCGTGATGGTAACGCGTGAATGCGCAACGAGTCATGCTATGTTTCGTCGCCCATTACTCGCCGCAGTCACTTCGCCGGGTCGAGGTCGACATGCCGGAACGCCACGTAATCGCCGCTCTGATCGAGCGTCACCTCGCGACGCGACCGGATGACGTCGGCTTCGTGGTCGGCGAAGCCAGCATCCGTTACGCCGAGTTCGACGAGCTGTGCCGGCGAAGCGCTGCGTGGCTTGCAGCAATGGGCGTCGGGCCGGGTGACCGGGTCGCACTCTGGCTCGTGAATCGGATCGAATGGCTCGCGCTGTTCTTCGGCGCGGCCCGCCTCGGCGCCGCAGTCGTCGCCGTCAATACCCGGTATCGGGCAAGCGAGCTTGCGTATCTGCTGGAGCGATCCGCTCCGCGGCTGCTCGTGCTGCAGCACAACTTCCGCAAGATCGATTTCCCGGCGGTGCTCGATGGCGTGGATCACGCTGCGGCGCGTTCCGTCGAGCGCGTCGTCGTCATCGAGCCCGATGCCAGGACCCCTTCCCGGATTCTCGGCAAGCCCACTGTCGCCTTCGACGCGTTCGAGGCGGCGCCCGCGACTGCGCGGGACGACTCCTCGCCGGAAGCGATCGCCGCGATGTTCACGACGTCGGGGACGACGAAGGGGCCGAAGCTCGTCATGCATCCGCAGCGCACGATCGTGCGGCACGCGTTGCAGGTTGCGGCGGCCACCGGTCTTGTCAAACGCGAAGCGCGGCTGCTCGCTGCGCTTCCTCTCTGTGGCGTGTTCGGATTCTGCAGCGCGCTCGCCGCGATCGCCGCCGGTGCGCCAGTGATCCTGATGGACACGTTCGAAGCCGAGACCGCCGTTCGCTTGATGCGACGTCACGCCATTACCCACCTGTTCGGCAGCGACGAGATGTACCGGCGCATGCTCGAACTTGTGCCCGGGGAGGATCCGTTCCCGTCGGCGCGGATCTTCGGATACGCGGCGTTCAATCCGGGTGCAGCCGACTTCGCCCGCTCGGCATGGCAGAAGCGCGTTCCGCTCTTCGGTCTGTATGGCTCGAGCGAGGTGCAGGCGCTGTTCTCGATGCAGCGCGCCGATGCGCCGGTCGATCAGCGAATCGAAGCCGGAGGCGTTCCGGCAGCCGGAGCGCAGGCCGAAGTCCGTGTTCGCGACGTCGATAGCGGCGAGTTGCTGCCGGTGGAGCGCAGCGGCGAGCTCGAAATCCGCGCGCCCGGGAACTTCGCGGGTTATTGGAACGACGCGGATTCGACCGCGGAAGCGATCGGCCCCGATGGATTCTTTCGCACCGGTGATATCGGGCACCTGCGCGGCGACGGCAGCTTCGTGTACGAAGCGCGTCGTGGCGACGCACTGCGACTAGGTGGGTATTTGGTGAGCCCGCTCGAGATCGAGGAAGTGTTGAAGCAGCACCCCGGCGTCGCCGACGTCCAGGTCGTCAGCGCGGAGATTTCCGGCCAGACGCGCTGCGTTGCCTTCGTGATTCCGGCGCAGCAAGCGGCACCCACCGAGGCCGAAGTGATCTCCGCCGCCTCCGGCAAGATGGCAGCCTTCAAGGTCCCTGCCCGGGTCTGGTTCGTAGACGAGTTTCCGACGACGCAGAGCGCCAACGGCATAAAGATTCAGCGCGGCAGGCTGCGTGAAATGGCTCGGCAGCGTCTGACGGAGTCCCAGGGCCCTTTGGGCGCTAAGATTTAATCAAATGAGACGCAGATGAAGCAGGTGTACATCGCCGGTGCCGGCAACACGGCTTTTGGCCGTCACGAGGGAAGCGGAGCGCTCGACCTGATGGCGCAGGCGGCGCAGAAAGCGCTGGACGACGCACAGATCGGCAGGGCCGACATCGACGGCGTGCTGTGCGGCTACGCGACGACGCTGCCCCATCTGATGCTGTCGACCCTGTTTTGCGAGCGTTTCTCGCTCGAGCCGGCGTACGCGCACAGCATGCAGCTCGGGGGCGCCACGGGCTGTGCGATGCTGATGCTCGCCCGCGAGCTCGTCCGCGCGGGCCGCTGCAGCAACGTGCTGGTGGTTGCCGGCGAAAACCGCCTGACCGGCCAGGCGCGCGACAGCGTGATCCAGACGCTCGCGCAGGTCGGCGACGCAGATTTCGAAGTGCCGAACGGCGCTTCCATTCCCGCGTACTACGCGCTGCTTGCGTCGCGCTACATGCACGAGACCGGCCTCACCGAGGAAGACCTTGCCGAGTTCGCCGTGCTGATGCGCGCGAACGCAGCTCGCCATCCGGATGCGCACCTGAGAACCGTGATCTCGGCCAAGGAAGTACTCGCCTCGAAGACCATCAGCGCGCCGCTCAAGCTGCTCGATTGCTGCCCGATCTCCGACGGCGCGATGGCGCTGGTCGTATCGGCCGCACCTCGCAACGCTACGCAAGTCAGGATCGTCGGCGCGGGACAGGCGCATCGGCACCAGCACCTGAGCGCGATCGCCGACACGCACAACTACGGCGCACGCGGCGCGGCACGCCGCGCGTTCGATGAAGCCCGGCTGCAGCCGTCGGACATCGACTATCTCGCGATCTATGACTCGTTCACGATCACGCTCGCGATCCTGATCGAGGAAACCGGCTTCGCCGAGCGGGGCGGCTCGGCGAAGCGCGTGCGTGCCGGGGACTTTGCACCGACTGGCCCGCTGCCCTTGAACACTCATGGAGGACTTCTGTCGTTCGGGCACTCCGGGGTTGCCGGCGGGATGGGCCACGCGGCAGAGGCCTATCGGCAGCTTTCCGGTCGCGCAGGCGATCGCCAGCTCGAATCGCGCACGCGCGCATTCGTTCACGCGGACGGCGGAGTTCTTTCCTCGCACGTGAGCCTCGTTCTGGCGCGAGGGGAGTGAGCCAGGTGACTGCACGTTCCCTGTCTGCGCCGTTCGTCGAGGGTCTGCAACGCGGCGAAATCCGTTATCAGGGCTGTATCGGCTGCGGCGCCGCGCAAACCCTGGCGCGTTATGCGTGTCGTGCCTGCGGTGGCGGGCAGCTCGAATGGCGCACTGCACGCGGGTCCGGACGGATTTACTCGATGACCAGCGTCGCGCGTGCCCCCTCCGAGGAATTTCGCGCGCTCGCGCCCTATACGCTCGCGATTGTCGAGCTGGAGGAAGGGCCGCGGCTGATGGGGCACGCGAGCCCCGACGTGCGCATCGGCGACCAAGTTTTCGCACACTTTTTCGTGTTCGGCGATCGCCGGCTCATCCGTTTCACCAAAGAGGTGACCTCGTGATCGTCTACCAGACGCTCAAGAACTGGCAGTTCCCGGAGATCGTGCATCGCTATACGGCGGAAGACAGCATGTTCTATGCGCTCGCCGTCGGCCTCGGAGCGGATCCCGTCGACG
>DASYPC010000321.1:0-6463 GCA_036007105.1 Burkholderiales bacterium
GCGCCAGGGCGAACACGCCGACGAGCGCGATCACGTCCGCCGCGGGCGCGAACGGCAGGTCGGTCGCAAGCACCGGGACGATGCCGGCGGCCAGCCACATGCAGCCGAACAGGATGTACGGAGTGACCCGGAAGAGGGGTGACGCATCGCGCGCGATCACGGCGTCCTTGTGAAACAGCTTCGCGAGCGTGTAGTACGGCAGCAGGAGGCTCGGCGCAGAGCGGTTCTGCAGCCGCGCGCGGCACTGGTTGACCCACCCCATCACCAGCGGTGCGGCGAGCACCACGAACAGCGATTGCAAGATCTGAAAAGCGAATCCGGGCGCGTTGTCCATGGCCTCTAGCGCACGAAGACCAGCAATGCAATCAACGTGACGAAGCTATAGAGCAGGTAGATGCTGATCCTGCCCTGCTGCAGGAGGGCAACTTTCGCGGAGATCCAGCCGGCCAGCCGCGCGACGGGCAGGTAGAGCCAGTACCAGTGCCGGTCCTCGATCTGCAGCTCGTAGCGCGGTCGCGCGTCATCGGGCCCGGGGAGTTTTCTTCTCATGCGGTAGAGCGGCCCGAACACATGGCGGATGGGCTGGCCGAATGCGTCTGCCGTATCCTGCATCCGCGAGGTCTGCGCGGGAAAGCCGCAGTCCCAGGGCGCCGCCAGCCGCACGCGGCCGTGGTAGAAACGGCGCACCAGGAAAAAGGTGACGAGCGTCACCGCGAGGATCACCAGCAGGAAGATCACCGGGCTATAGCTCGCCTGCGCGGGCGCAGTCGGAACCAGCCATAACCAATTCGAGACCAGCGCCGACTCGGGGAGGCCGCCGCCGAGCAGCGTCTCGCAAATATGGTTCAGCATCAGCAGGAACGCGGCCGGGAACAGTCCCAGCACGAAGCAGCCGGCGGCCAGCCACGCCATGCCGATGCGCTCGGCCGCGCCGCAATCGTGAGCCTCGCGCGTGCCGGCCTCGGGTGGCGCGTGGCGCGCCTGGCCGAGGAACGCAATTCCGTAGACCTTGACGAAGCACATCGCGGTCAGCGCGCCGGCCAGCGCCAGGGTCGCGGCGAAGAGCGGCAGGATGCTGCGCACGACACCGTGATCGATCAGCGGCGCCTGCAACGCGGTCTGAAAGGTGAGCCACTCGGAGACGAAGCCGTTCAGCGGCGGCAGCGCGGAGATCGCCAGCGCGCCGATGAGGAAATAGAACGCGGTGTTCGGCATCTTGCGGATCAGTCCGCCCATGTCGTTCAGGTTGCGAAGGCCGCAGTCATGCAGGATCGAGCCGGCGCCGAGAAAGAGCAGCGCCTTGAAGACCGCGTGGTTCAGCGTGTGGTAGAGCGCCGCGATGAGTCCGAGAGCGCCGGCGGCGGTCTGGCCGAAACCGATGAACACCATCGACATCCCGAGGCCGAGCAGGATGATTCCGATGTTCTCGACCGAGTGGTAGGCGAGCAGGCGCTTCAGATCGTGCTGCATCAGCGCGTAGAGCACACCGAAGAGCGTCGTGCCCGCGCCGATGACGAGGACCAGGATGCCCCACTCCCAGCGTACGCCGCCGATCAGATCGTAGATCACGCGCACCATGCCGTAGATGGCGGTCTTGATCATGATGCCGCTCATCAGCGCCGATACCGGGGAAGGCGCCGCCGGATGCGCTTCCGGCAACCACGCGTGCAGCGGAATCATTCCGGCTTTGGCGCCGAAACCGAAGAACGCAAGCAGGAACGCCACGCTCGCCCACACCGGCGCGAGCTCCGCCGTGCGCAGGGCGTTGAACGTGTAGTCGCCGTGACCGCCGTGCATCACGCCGAAACAAAGCAGGATCGCAATCGCCCCGAGGTGCGCGATGAGCAGGTAGAGGAAGCCGGCGCTGCGGATCGCGGGAAGCCGGTGGTCCGTCGTCACCAGAAAGTACGACGACAGCGCCATCGTTTCCCAGGCCACCATGAACAGATAGGCGTCGTCGGCGAGCAGCACCATCGCCATGCTGGCGAGGAACACATGGTATTGGAGCGCGATCAGCGTGAGGCGCCCCGCGCTTTCCTCGCGGAAGTAGCCCGTTGCATAGATCGTGACGCCGGCTGCGACGGCGCCGAGCAGCAGGAGGAAGAATCCCGAGAGCCCATCGATGCGCAGGTGAAACGGCAGGTCCGGAAGCCCGAGCGGCAGCGTCAGCTGCTCCGCGGGGATCCACAGCGCCTGGAGTCCGAATGCAGCAAGTGCCAGGCTGGCCAGGGCGCCGAGCGGAAACGCGAGGCGGCGCGCAAAGAACGCATTGCCGGACGGGATCAGCCCGAGCAGGCCGATCGCCAGCCAGCAGGCTACGACTGCAAGCGAACCTACCAGCGGTGACGCCAGAGCGTTCGTGTCCGTTTTTCTTCTATTTGACTCGCATGCCGGGCGCAGCACCCGCGTCCGGCGATACGAGGTAGATCCCGGGCCCCTCGCCCGAAGCGGCAAGCACCATCCCCTCGGAGATGCCGAATTTCATCTTGCGCGGCGCGAGGTTCGCCACCAGGACGGTCAGTTGTCCCTCGAGTTTTTCCGGCGCGTACGCCGACTTGATGCCTGCGAACACGGTGCGCGTCGTGCCGCCGAGGTCGAGCGTGAGCTTGAGCAGCTTGTCGGCGCCGTCCACGTGCTCGGCCTTCACGATCTTCGCTACGCGCAGATCCAGCTTGTTGAAGTCGTCGATCGTGATCTCGGTGCTCACGGCATGCTCCTTGGCTGCGTGCTGCTGCTTCTCGGCGTGGCGCTGCGGCGCGCTCGCCTGCGGCACCGATTCGATGCCGAACAGCGCGTCGAGCTGTTTTTCTTCGACGCGCGCCATCAGGTGGCGATAGGGCGCGATGCGCTCGGGCAGGACATCGGCATCGGCCCAGGTGAAATCGCGCTCGAGGCCGAATAATTCGCGCGCGACCCGCCCGGTGGTCGCCGGCAAGATCGGCGCGAGCAGAATCGATAGCAGCTTGAATCCGTGCAGGGCGCGCGAGCAGACATCCAGCAGCTCTGCATCCCGGCTTCTGTCCTTCGCGAGATTCCACGGCTGCCGCTTGTCGAATTCTTCGTTGATCCGATCTGCGATCTGCATTGCGTCCCGAACGGCTCTACCGAACTCGCGAGCTTCATACCATTCAGCACAAGTGCTTGCTGCCGCCTTCGCAAGTTGTCGAAGCGACTCAGTATCACCCGTGTACGCAAGCCGTCCGGCTGACACGCGATTCACGAATCCTGCCGCCCGGCTCGCGATGTTGACGTACTTCCCGACGAGATCGCTGTTCACTCGCGCGATGAAATCGTCCGGATTGAAATCCAGGTCTTCGACGTTGGCGTTGAGCTTCGCCGCGATATAGTAGCGCAGCCACTCGGGATTCATCCCCAGCTCGAGGTAGCGGAGCGGGCTGATGCCGGTGCCGCGCGACTTGGACATCTTCTCGCCTGACACGCCGATGAATCCGTGCACGTACACATGGTCCGGCACGCGGTACGGCGCGCCGGCGAAACGCAGCATCGCCGGCCAGAACAGGGTGTGGAAGTAGATGATGTCCTTGCCGATGAAATGAATCTGCTCGGTCGGATCGGCGAGCAGCCGCTCGAAGTCGAGGTTTTTCTTCGCGCAATAGTTCTTCAGGCTGGCGAGGTAGCCGATCGGTGCGTCGAGCCAGACGTAGAGATACTTTTCCTCGGGGATATCGGGAATGCGGATGCCGAAGTAGGGCGGATCGCGCGAAATGTCCCAATCGCGGAGCGTCCTATCGCCCTCGCCGTCGAGCCATTCCTTCGCCTTGTTGACGACCTGAGGCTGCAGTCTGTGCGGCGTTTCCAGCCAGTTCCTCAGGAACGACTTGCACTTTGCATCGGAGAGCCTGAAGAAGTGATGCTCGGAACTCTTGAGGACCGGCACGGCGCCCGAGAGCGTCGAGTAGGGGTTCTTTAGCTCAGTCGCAGCGTAGACGGTGCTGCAGTTCTCGCAGGCGTCGCCGTACTGATCCTTCGCGCCGCAGTTCGGGCACTCGCCCTTGATGTAGCGATCGGCGAGGAACATGTTCTTGACCGGATCGAAGTACTGCTCCACCGGTTTCGTGTAGACGAGGCCGGCCGCTTTCAGCTTGCGGTAGATGTCCTGCGAAAGCGCCACGTTTTCGGCGGAATGCGTCGAGTGCCAGTTGTCGTACGACAGGTGAAAACCGTCCAGATACTGCTTGCGCCCGCCCGCGATCTCGGCGACGAACGTCTCGGGTGATTTTCCGGCAGCCTCCGCGGCGAGCATGTTCGGTGCGCCGTGCGCATCGTCCGCGCCGACGAAATGCACCTCGTGCCCCTTCATGCGCTGGAAGCGCACCCAGATGTCGGCCTGGATGTACTCCATCATGTGCCCGATGTGAAACGCGGCATTTGCGTACGGCAGCGCGGTCGTGACGAAAAGCGTTCGGCGGGGCATCAGACACTCGAAAAGGTGCGCAATTTTAGCTTACACTGCAACAATGCCTCTCAGCGAACCGCAAGTCCTGGAAACGCTCCGCACACTCGTCGATCCGAATACCGGAAAGGATTTCGTTTCCACGCGCGCGGTGAAGAACCTGAAGATCGCCGCAGACTCGGTGTCGCTCGAGATCGAGCTCGGCTATCCAGGCAAGAGCCAGTTCGAGCAGATCCGCCGCAAAGTGATCGATGCGCTGAAGGCGGCCGGAGCGTCCGCGACCAGCGTGACGGTGCGCTCGGCGGTGGTTGCGCACGCGGTGCAGCGCGGCGTGAAGCTCGTTCCAGGAATCAAGAACATCATCGCGGTCGCCTCCGGCAAAGGGGGCGTCGGCAAATCGACGACCGCGGTGAACCTTGCGCTGGCGATGGCGGCCGAGGGCGCAAGCGTCGGGATCCTCGATGCCGACATCTACGGGCCGTCGCAGCCGATGATGCTCGGAATCTCCGGACGGCCCGAATCGAAGGATGGCAAGAGCCTCGAGCCGATGGAAGCCCACGGCCTGCAGGCGATCTCGATCGGATTCCTGATCGACGCCGACACGCCGATGGTCTGGCGCGGTCCGATGGTGACGCAGGCGCTCGAGCAGCTGCTCAAGGACACGCGCTGGCGCGACCTCGACTACCTGATCGTCGACCTGCCGCCCGGAACCGGCGACATCCAGCTGACGCTCGCGCAGAAGGTCCCCGTCACCGGCGCCGTCATCGTCACCACGCCGCAGGACATCGCGCTGATCGACGCCAGGAAAGGGCTCAAGATGTTCGAGAAAGTCGGCATCCCGATCCTCGGCGTGGTCGAGAACATGGCGCTCCACGTGTGCCCGCAATGCGGCCATGGGAGCCATATCTTCGGCCAGGGCGGCGCCGCGCGCATGTGCAAGGACTACGGCATCGAGCTCCTCGGCCAGCTGCCGCTCGACGCACAGATCCGCGCGCAGACGGATTCGGGCAAGCCGACCGTCGTCTCCGACCCCGACGGTCAGGTCGCGGCGATCTACAAGACGATCGCGCGCCGCTGCGCGGTCAAGATTGCAGAGTCGCAGAAAGACATGACGTCCAAATTTCCCAGCATCGTGGTGCAGAACACCTGAATCAGTTGCAGCGTCCGAAGTCGTCCGGACGCCACGGGTTGTTCAGCGTGCTCAGCGACTCGAGAAACACCACCAGGTCGGTCTGCTCGCGCGCAGTCAGCTTCAGCGGCTTGAGCTGGCTCGAGCCCCGCTCGGAGTAATGCCGCACGACCTCGGCGAGCGTCTCGATGGCTCCGTGGTGGCCGTACGGCGCAGTCAGCATCAGGTGCCGCAGCGTGGGAACCTTGAACGCACTGGGCTTCCCCGGCTCCTGCATGTCGCGCAGTCGCTCGGCCGCAATCTTCGTGGGGCCGTCGTTGTAGGGCCCGGAGAGATTGAAGCGGCTGGCCTGCACCTCCTTCAGCCCTTCGATTCGTCCGCGATCGATGCGTCCCTGCACCGCGAGGGCGGAGAAGCCGTTGTCGTGAAATTCGCCGCTGGAGAAGTTGGGTCCGCTATGGCAGGTGCTGCAGTTTCCCTTGCCGATGAAGATCCGCAGGCCGCGCCGCGCCGCCTCGGAGTAGAGCTCGGGCCTGACCGGCTCACCGCGGGCGAGCGTATTGCGGAACCGATCGAACGGTGTCGCAGGGCTCTCGAACGTCTCCTGGAACGCCGCAAGGGCCTTCGCGACATCGACCAGCACCGCTTCGTCGTCGGTCGGCGAGGGTGCCGCGCCGAAGCTCCTGCGATAGCGGCACGACAGCTGCTCGTCCTTGCGCACCACCTCCGCGACGTGACGCGGGGTGGCCCCGAGCTCCCGGGCATCGAGGATCGGGCGGATGCTCTGCGCCCAGAGGCTGTCCGCACCGCCAGCCCAGCCGAACCAGCGGCCGAGTCGCACGTTCATCAGCGTCGGTGTGTTGCGATCGACATCGGCGGCCGCGGCGCCGCGCGTCCGGTTGTCCGTCCAGTTGCGCTCG
>DASYPC010000322.1:0-6363 GCA_036007105.1 Burkholderiales bacterium
CAAGCGAGCCAGGCTGCGATTCGGGCCTTCACGCGCGGCATCTTATACCCGG
This sequence comes from Burkholderiales bacterium, assembly GCA_036007105.1. GTDB lineage: Bacteria > Pseudomonadota > Gammaproteobacteria > Burkholderiales > SG8-39 > 2-02-FULL-66-14. The sequence goes on from DASYPC010000322.1 coordinate 53, forward strand.
GCTTGCGATACAGTACCGGCGCCAAGTCGAGGAGCATCCATGCCGCAACGAAAAATCACCCGCCAGGACCTGCGCGAAGCCGCGGAGAAATTCAAGAACTGGGGCAAATGGGGCCCGAACGACGAGATCGGCACGCTCAACTACACGCGCCCGGAGGACATCGTGGCAGCGGCGCAGCTGGTGCGCAAGGGAAAGGTCATTTCGCTCGCGCTCAACTTCGACCAGCACGGGCCGCAGGGCGCAAAGAGCAAGTACCCGTCGCTCGGCCGGATCAATCCGCTGCACGTGATGCTGCGCACCGGCACCGATGCGTACTCGGGCGTGCTCGATCATCGCGGTATCCGCGCTGCGGACGACATGGTCGTGATGCCGCTGCAGTGCGGCACGCAGTGGGACGGCCTCGGGCACATCTTCTACGAGAACAACATGTGGAACGGCTACGACTGCCGCGAGGTCACGAGCTTTGGCGCGCAGAAGTGCGGCATCGAGAAGACGAAACACCGGATGGTCGGGCGCGGCGTATTTCTCGACGTGGCGCGCGCGCTCGGCAAGGAGGCGCTCGAGGATGGGTACGCGATCACCGGAGCCGATCTCGACCGGACCGCGGATGCGCACGGCGTCAAGGTCGGGCGAGGCGATTACGTGATCGTACGCACTGGCCAGATGGAAACGAAGCTCGCGGCTGGAAGCTGGGACGGATATCCAGGCGGCGATGCGCCCGGCTTCTCGTTCGAGACGCTCGAATGGATCCGGGCGCACGAGATCGCCGCGATCGCGAGCGACACCTGGGGCTGCGAAGTGCGCCCGAACGAATCCGAGCCCGGCATCAACCAGCCGTGGCACTGGATCACGATCCCGATCATGGGATTGACCATGGGCGAGATCTTCTACCTCGCAGAGTTGAGCAAGGACTGCGCCGCCGACAAGGTCTACGAATTTCTGTTTGTGGCGCCCGCGATTCCGATCACCGGCGCCGTCGGCTCGCCGACCAACCCGCTCGCAATCAAGTAACGTTTAGAGGAGGAAGCCATGAGCACTCGCCGCGAATTTCTCGGGACCGCCGCCGGCGCGCTCGCCGGCCTCGCATTCGTCGGATGCGACCTGCTCGCTTCAAGGCCTGCACAGGCACAAGCGCGCCGCCGCGAAGTGGTGGTGAACGGCAAGCGCGCGAAGGTCGTCGACATGCATGCGCATTGCGCGGTGCCCGAAGCGATGGCGCTGATGGGAATGAAGCTCGGGACGCCCGGACCGGCGACGCGCTCCGACCTGAGCATGGTGACGCATGTGTCCGAGCGGCTGCGCGCGATGGACGAGCAAGGCATCGACGTCGAGACGCTCAGCATCAACCCGTACTGGTACAAGGCCGACCGCGACCTCGCACGCCAGATCATCCAGCTGCAGAACGAGAAGCTCGCCGAAGCGTGCGCTGCGCACCCCGATCGCTTCATCGCGTTCGGGACGGTCGCGCTGCAGCACCCCGATCTCGCCGCCGAGCAGCTCGAGCAGGCCGTCCGTAAATACAGTCTGCGCGGCGCCGGCATCGGCGGCAGCGTGAACGGCGAGGAGATCAGCGACCCGAAGTTCCACCCGTTCTGGGCGAAGGCGGAGCAGCTCGGCGTCGTCGTCTTCATCCATCCGCAGGGCGCGGGCGTGGCCTCCGAGATTCCGGGTCGCTTCAAGGGCAACGGCCTGCTCGATAACGTGATCGGCAATCCGCTCGAGACCACGATCGCGCTCTCGCACTTGATCTTCGAAGGCACGCTCGATCGTTTCCCGGGCTTGAAGATCTGCGCTGCCCACGGCGGCGGCTACCTGCCGTCGTACGCGGCTCGCTCCGACCGCGGCTGCTTCACGCAGCCTACCCGCTGTCCAGGCGGCGAATTCGGGACGATCAAGAAGAAGCCGACGGAGTACCTGAAGCAGATGTACTACGACACCATGGTGTTCACGCCGGAAGGCTTGCGCCACCTCGCGGCCGAAGTCGGCGCCGATCGGCTCGTGATCGGGACTGACTTTCCGTATCCTTGGACGAAGACTGCCGTCGACCACGTGCTAGAAACGCCGGGACTGACCGACGCCGATCGACTTGCGATCCTTGGCGGGACGGCGGCGAAGCTGCTCGGGATCAAAGGGTAGCTAGTCCTCAGCCGAAGCGTTGCCGGATCGCGCGGTAGAGCGCGCGCAGGCCCGTCGCCTCGCCGCCCTCCGGACGCCCCGGCCGCGACCTGGTGTTCGACGCCATGATGTCGAGATGCGCCCACGGCGTCGACTCGCGCACGAACTCCGCCAGGTAGAGCGCGCCGATGATCGAGCCGGCGAACGGTCCGTCGGCGACGTTGTTGAAGTCGGCGATCTTGCTATCGATCATCTTCCGATAGGGCTTCCAGAGCGGCAGGCGCCAGATCGGGTCGGCGACGTCGACGCTCGCGCGCAGGATCGCGTCCGCGACCTTGTCGTGGTTGCAGAACAGCGCCTGTACCTCGGGGCCGAGCGCGACGCGCGCGGCGCCGGTCAGGGTCGCACAATCGATGAGCAGGCTCGGGCTTTCGCTGTCTGCTTCGGCGAGCGCATCGCAAAGGATGAGTCGGCCTTCGGCATCGGTGTTGCCGATCTCGACGGTCTTGCCGCTTCGGGTGCGCACAATATCGAGCGGATGGATCGCGTTCGCGGAGACCGAATTCTCGACTGCAGGAATAAGCACGCGCAGGCGGATCGGCGCCTTGGCACTCATCAGTGCGCTCGCCAGTCCCAGCACCACGGCCGCGCCGCCCATGTCCTTCTTCATTTGCAGCATGTTTGCCGCGGGCTTGAGGTCGAGGCCTCCGGTGTCGAAGCACACGCCCTTGCCGACGAGCGTCACTTTGGGCGCATTTTTCTTGCCCCAGCGCAGATCGATCAAGCAGGGTGGGCGGCTGCTCGCGCGGCCGACCGCGTGGATGGTCGGATAGTTTTTCTTGAGCAGGTCGCCGCCCGAGATGACAGTGCAGCCCGCCTCGTAGCGCCTGGCCACTTTCGATGCCGCAGCCGCAAGCTCGGGTGGCCCGAGGTCTTCAGCCGGCGTATTGATCAGATCGCGCGCGAGAAACACGCCCTGCGCAAGCCGCTCGACCTCCTTTCGGTCGGCCCGGTCCGGCCAGACGAGCGTTGCGAAGCCGCGCTTCGGCTTCTTGTAGCGGGTAAACGCATACGCGCCCAGCGCCCATCCGAGTGCAATTTTCGTCGCGCGCTCGCGGTCGAGCCGCGCATCGAGCCGGTATCTGCCTTCCGGCAGCGTTTCGGGCAGCCCGGCGAGCGCCCAGATCGGGTCGCGCTTCAGGTTCGCGCCGACGACGACCTTGTTCGGACGTCCGTCCGAGCCCGGCAGGAACGCGAACTTGCCCGGATCGGCATTGAAGCCGAGCGTCTTCAGCCACGCGCGCTCACGGGCCGGCGCTGCGGCAAGCGATTTGTCCAAGCCTTCCTTGTCCATCGTGCTGATCGTGATGGCGCCATTCGTATCGTCGGTGAGTGTGTTCAGCACTTTCATCTCCCTGCAGGTTGTGTAGGTGAGCGGCCGAAGTCGACCGGTAAGCCGCGGCGCATCGCCTTCGCGCGCTCGTAGATCCGAACTGCCGCGGCCGTATCCTGAATCGCGGTGCCGGTGGAATCGAAGACCGTGATCTCGTCGTTATCGACGCGGCCGGGTTTCTTCGAGACGGCAAGCTCGTCCAGCGTGGCATGGACATCACTCGCCGACATCACGCCCGCAGCGACGGCATGGTGCAAATCGCCCATCGACAGGCCCTGCTCCAGCAGGTCGACGACGACTTTCGCCCGCGCCATCAGCCCCGGCGCCAATTCGCTCTTGTCGGGACTGTCGGCGCCGACTGCGGCGATAAACGTGCCGGGCCGGACGTCAGCCTCGTGGAGGAACGGCGTGCGCGAGGTTGTGCAGGTCACGATCAGATCGCTTGCCTTCGCGGCCGCCGCGCAGTCTTCTGCGCAGCGGACTTCAAGACCCAGTTGGGTGGACATCTCATCGGCGAACGCCGCCGCAGCGCAGGCATCGACATCCCAGACGTAAACGCGCCTCAGCGGGAACTCATCGTTCAGTGCCGCGAGCTGCGCGCGCGCTTGCTCGCCGCAGCCGCAGAGCGTGAGCGTGGCCGCATCGCGGCGCGCGAGATAGTGCGCAGCGAGGGCGCTTGCCGCCGCGGTACGCCGCAGCGTCACCTCGATCGAGTCCATGATCGCGAGCAGCGATCCGTTGCGGGCATCGGACAAGACGATCGCACCTTGAATCGTCGGCAGGCCGTTTTCAAGTGGATTTCCAGGGAAATTGCCGTTGATCTTGACCGCGACAAACGCGGCGCCGTCTTCTCTGCGAAGCAACGCGCCCTTGGCATGAAAGCCGCCCTGCTCCGCCGCAATGTGCGTGGGCGGCGCGACGCTTGCGCGACCGAGTGCGACAGCCTTGAACGCCTCCTCCGCGCTCTCGCGGTAGTCGGCGAGCGTCATCAATGCGGCGACCTCGGCGCGCGTCAGAACGAGCGCCGAAGGCACTGACCGTACGGGTTTACGAGATTTCCTGGTTTCGTCCACAGCTCCTCCCGCGCCGGCGGCGTCGGTCAAAGCAGAGCTTGGACGGGGATCGTCTGCGGGGAGTCTGCATCCCCGATGTGCAGCCAATGTAGCAACTTGATTTCTGACGTGCAAGGCCAGCGACGCGGACTACTTCCTCTTCCGCACCGGCTTCGCCGTCCTCTTCTTCGGCAGCGGCGCCGGGTTCGGCACTTCCTCGGCAACGCAGAAGACGCCCCCCTGGTAGAGCTCGGCAGTCGCGTCTCCCGGCTTCTCGCGCGCGAGCACCTCGGTGGCATAGGTCTCGGAATTGTCGAGCGGCTTGTAGCCGAGGCGAAACGCGTTCGCATTGTCGTACCAGGCGCGCGTGTTCGCCGAGATGCCATAGACGATCTCGAAGCGGATGTCGGGATGCTCGATGCCGATCGTCACGAGCTGGGCGATGTCGCGCGGGCTGATCCAGATGGATAGCCTGCGCTTGTCGATCGGCTCGGGGTTGACGTTGCCGATCCGGATCATCAGGACCTGCATGCCGTACTTGTCGGCGTAGAGGCTGGCGAGCGCTTCGCCGAACACTTTCGAGACACCGTAGCGGCTGTCGGGCTTGATGTACACGCGATGGTCGATCGTCTGCGTTCGCTTGTAGAAGCCGACGGCATGGTTGGAGGTCGGAAAGATGATGCGCTTCACGCCGTTCCTGCGCGCCGCCTCGAAGACGTTGTAGCAGCCGATGATGTTCGCGCTGAGGATCCCTTCCCACGGCCCCTCGACCGAGTAGCCGCCGAGGTGGACGATCGCGTCGACGCCCTTCGTGATGCGCAGCACATCGGCCATCTTCGAGACGTCGGCGCGCATGAAGGTTTCACTACCGACTTTCTTCAGAGATCGCAGGTCCGAAGCGCGGATGCGGTACTTGCGGGCGAGCTCCCGTCGCAGGTGCGTACCGACGTCGCCGGCAGCGCCGGTGATCAGAATGGTTTTCATGGCTACCTCTAAGTCGAAAGAAATTCGTCGACGATGCGGTTGAACTCGGCTGCGCGCTCGAAATACACCGAGTGGCCGGCGCGCGGCACGCGCACTGCGCGCCCCTGCGGTGCTCGCTTTGCGAGCGGCTCTGCCGCAGCCGCCGGAAACACGCAGTCCTCGTCGCCGGTGATGAGCAGCAGCGGCATTGCCAGGCGGGCAAGGAGCGCCGGGTCCTGGACCCATAACTGTCTGAGTCTCTTACGCACCGCTTCACGAAAATCAACCGGCGTCAGGTTGCTGATCTGACGATACAAGCGCGCGAGCGCCGGTTGCTCGCGCTCCATGCGCTCGCCAATCGCCACGCTCAGGTCGCGCGCCTGCAGGTTCTCGAAACTTTTCTTGGAGTAGGCCAGCCACTCGTCGAAGGTCGACGAGAAATTCTCGAGCAAGCTGCAGTTGATCGCACCTGCGGTCGACGCCATGACGAGGGCGCGCACCCTCGCGGGGTCGCGCAATGCATATCCGAGGCACGTCCAGCCGCCCATCGATTGGGCAACCAAGCTCACTTTACCCAGGTCCAGTTCTTCGATCAGTGCGGCGAGGTCGTCGGCGTAGGCGTCAGGCGCCGTAGCCCCGGGCACCGGGCTCGAAGGGGTGAAACCCCGGTGGGCGAAGACGACGCAGGTGTAGCGCCCGGCAAAGTGCGCGACCTGCTGCCACCACGACAGGTGGTTGCCGCCGAGGCCGTGCGCGAACACGAGCGGCGGGCCGCTGCCGGCGACTTC
>DASYPC010000323.1:0-3877 GCA_036007105.1 Burkholderiales bacterium
GAGCGGCGCGGCTGGGTGTCGCTGCTCGCGGAACGCCTGCAGAAGGAGCGACTCGACTACAAAGTCGTCAACGCGAGCATTTCGGGCGAGACGACCAGCGGCGGCCGCGGCCGGCTCGCCAAGGTCCTCGGCGAGCACAAGCCCACGGTCGTCATCCTCGAGCTCGGCGGCAATGACGGCCTGCGCGGGCTCTCGGTGGCCGAGATGAAGAAGAACCTCGGCACGATGATCGACCAGTCGCGCAAGGCCGGCGCGCGCGTGCTGCTCGTCGGAACGCGCATGCCGCCCAACTACGGGCCGGAATACACGCAAGCCTACGAAGCCGTCTTCGCCGATCTCGCGAAGAGCCACCAGATCGCGCTCGCGCCCGACCTGACGGCGGGAATCGGTGACCGGCTGGAGCTGTTTCTGCCCGATCGCGTTCACCCGAACGAGTCCGCGCAACCCGCGTTGCTCGAGAACGTATGGAAGGCGCTGCGGCCGCTGCTGAAGTAGCGCAGGCTAGACGACCGTGAGGCGCGCATCGCCGGCCGTGAGCCGGCCGATGCGGCGCGCTTCGGCAAAGCCGCGCTTCGAGAACGCAGCGAGAACGTCCTTCTCCGCGTCCGGCGCGCAGGCCACGAGCAGGCCGCCGCTCGTTTGCGGATCGGTGAGGATCGCGCGCTGCCAGTCCGGCGCATCGGCCGCCAGGCGCACGTCCTTGCCGTAGCCGCTCCAGTTGCGATCGGTCGCGCCAGTCTTCGTCCCCTGCTTCGCCCAGCCGAGCGCCTCCGTGATGACCGGCAGGTCGGCGAACCGGATCTCGCCGGCGAGCTTCGAGCCGCGCAGGATTTCCAGCAGGTGCCCGGCCAGGCCGAAACCGGTGACGTCGGTCATCGCATGCACGCCCGGCAGGTCGGCGAGCAGCTCGCCCGGCGTATTGAGCTTCGTCGTCCATTCGATCATCTGCGCATAGCCGGCTTCAGACAGCCTGCCCTTCTTCAGCGCCGCGGACAGAATCCCGACGCCGAGCGGCTTGCCGAGAATCAGCACGTCGCCCGCCAGTGCGGAGCTGTTGCGCTTCACCTTATCCGGGTGCACGAGGCCGAGCGCGACCAGGCCATAGATCGGCTCGAGCACGTCGATCGAGTGGCCGCCCGCGATGGGGATGCCGGCCGCGTGGCAGACCGACTCGCCGCCCTCGAGGATTTTTCCGATCACGCTCACAGGCAGCTTTTCGAGCGGCATGCCGACCAGCGCGAGCGCGAAGATCGGCTTCGCGCCCATCGCGTAGATGTCGGAGATCGCGTTCGTCGCGGCGATGCGGCCGAAGTCGTACGGATCGTCGACGATCGGGGTGAAAAAATCCGTGGTCGCGACGAGCGCCTGCGAATCGTTGAGCTTGTACACCGCGGCGTCGTCCGCGGTCTCGGTGCCGACCAGCAGCGCCGCGGGCAAGCCGCGCACCGGAGTCGTCGCGAGCAGCTCGGTCAGGATCGCGGGGGCAATCTTGCAGCCGCAGCCGCCGCCGTGGCTGAACTCGGTCAGGCGGATCTTCTCGGGAGCGTTCATAGGCGTAGAATTTTAGCGGATGAAAGCGGGTCCGAAGTCCTCGGTCGCGATGAGCGCGTCGGTCCTAAGCCAGTTCGACGCGGTCATCGACGTTCGCTCGCCCTCGGAGTACGCCGAGGATCATATCCCGCAGGCGCTCTGCTGTCCCGTGCTCGACGATGCCGAGCGAGCGAAAGTGGGAACGCTGTACAAGCAGGTTTCCTCCTTCGCGGCCAGGAAAAGCGGCGCGGCGCTGGTCGCGAGGAACATCGCGCGGCACGTGGAGAGCGCCTTCGCGGACCAGCCGGCGACCTGGAAGCCGCTCGTCTACTGCTGGCGCGGGGGCAAGCGCTCGGGTGCGATGGCGCACGTGCTGCGCGAGATCGGCTGGGACTCGAAGACGCTCGAAGGCGGCTACAAGTCCTACCGCAAGTACGTCGTCGAGGCGCTCGCCGAGCTCCCGCAGCGCTTCCGGTTTCGCGTCGTGCACGGCGTCACCGGCAGCGGCAAGAGCCGCTTCCTGCGCGCCCTTCGCCATGCCGGCACGCAGACGCTCGACCTGGAGGACCTCGCTGCGCACCGCGGCTCGGTGCTCGGCAATCTTCCCGAGCGCCCGCAGCCTTCGCAGAAGATGTTCGAGAGCCTGCTGCTGGGGGAGCTCGGCAACCTCGATCCGGCAAGACCGGTTCACGTGGAGGGAGAGAGCCGCAAGATCGGACAGCTCCAGGTGCCGGCCGCGTTGATCGAGGCGATGCGCGCAAGCGAATGCGTGGTGCTCGAAGCCGGGCTCGAGACACGCGTCGCGCTATTGATGGACGAATACCGCCACTTTTTTACCGACCCTGCGGCGCTCGGCGCGCAGCTCGATTGCCTCGTGGAGCTGCACGGGCGCGAGAAGATCGAGCAATGGAAGCAACTCGCGGCGCGAGGCGAATGGCACTCGCTCGTCGCGCGTCTGCTCGAAGAGCATTACGACCCGGCGTACCGAAGGTCGGCCGCGCGCAATTTCGCGAAGCTCCCGCAGGCCCCGGTCTTGCGCGTTGCCGCCGCGGACGACGCAGCGTTCGCGCGGCTTGCGGAAGACGCGACATGAAACGCCTGCTCGCAGCCGCCCTGCTCGTCGAAGCGTTCTGGTGCGAGAATCGACTGATGCGCCGCGCGATTGCCCTCGCCCTCGCAGTCCTCGCCTCCCCCGTGGCGGCACAGGAAGTCCGCGACGCGCTCGAGGCCCGCGACCTGATCTGCGAATTCCGCCACCCGTTCCAGCGCGACCTCATCGCCGACCTGCGCGACGACCTGTCCCAGATCGGCCTGATGCTGGTCTACGAATCGGTCACCGCGGATTCTGCGCAAGTCATTTCCAGCGGACGCGTCGGCAAACGCGCGGTGCAAATTCGCGTCATCGGCGATGTCGTGCACCTCATCGAGCCCGACGGACCGAGCGTGCGCGTGACGACGCTCACCGAATGCAAGGACTGGAAATTCAAGGACGGCGTCGAAACCTGCGTGCGCTTCGGCGCGCGGCATGCGTGGCATTTCGATGTCGTTGGAACCCTGGGGCCTGATCTCGGGCGTGTGCGGGTGCCGGGGGGCGCGTCGGTCGGTGTGTGCGAGTCCTGGAACGCGGATTGAGGGGTGAAGTTCCTCTCGGCGCCTGCGGCCTCGTCTTCTGGTCCACGTTAGACCTCGGCAAATACGACCATGCCCAAGCACACGCCCGATCGCACTCCGGTTGTCGGCCTCGCCTGGTTTGACCGAAAGCAGTGGCGGCGCCTGACCGAAGCCGTTGAAGACCGAAACGAGCTCGACGACACGTACGAACAATGGGAACGAAACGCTTTTGACGCTGTGCGGATGATCGAGCGCCAAGGGCAACAAGTCGAAAGGGTGCACGTCGAGGTCGAGTCGCTCGTGTCCTGGTGCAAGGAGAAGGGATTGCCCGTGAACGGAAAGTCCCGCGCAGAATACGTGACGCTACTGATGCAAAGGCGGCATGGACAAACCAAGGCCTGAGCATGTCCGATTTCATCCTCTACGGCCTCGTTGGACTAGTGTTCTATCAGGCGTACGTAACGATTCGCCTCGTGCGCAGCAAGTCCTTTACCCGACAACAGAAGTGGCGCTAGGCGCTATTCGTCTGGCTGGTCCCGTTCATTGGCGCTGCAGCTCTCGCGGTCCTCGCAACGGACAAGGATGTTGTGCCGCAAAAGCCGAAAGGTCGATAAGAAGTATGCAATCCAGCCACTCCATCGACGGCGACACGGGTTGGGTACACCGTTAGGCCGCAGAAAAGTACTGCTCGCCGTGAAGATCGAAATCGACGACTTGTCTCGACCGGCCATCCATG
>DASYPC010000324.1:0-4544 GCA_036007105.1 Burkholderiales bacterium
GATCGCGCGGCGCTGCTCGGGTGTGCGGTCGTCACCGGCGTCGGGTCGGTGGTGAACGGCGCGCGGGTTGCGCCCGGATCGACCGTAGCCGTGATCGGTTGCGGCGGAATCGGTCTCAATCTGATCCAGGGCGCGGTGCTCGCCGGCGCCGGGCGCATCATCGCGATCGACCTGCAGAAAAAGAAGCTCGATCTCGCGCGCATCTTCGGCGCGACCGACGTGATCGACGCATCGTCGGCCGACGACCCGGTAAAAACGGTGCAAGAGCTTACGAAGGGCGGCGTCGACTACGCGTTCGAGGCGATTGGCCTTACCAAGACCGCCGAGCAGGCGTTCGCGATGATCCGGCCGGGCCGCACGGCATACCTCGTCGGTGTGCCGCCGATGGGCGCTTCGATCCAGCTTTCCGGGATTACCATGCTGATGCTGGGGAAGGGGCTGCAGGGTCTCTTCATGGGGTCGAGCCGCTTCAAGCAAGACGTCCCGATGCTCGCGGCGCTCTACCTGCGCGGCAAGCTCAAGCTCGATGAGCTGATCGCAGAGCGAATCACGCTCGCCCAGGTCAACGAGGGCTACGCGAAGATGCGCACCGGCGAGCAGGCGCGCTCGGTCATCCTGTTCCAGTCCTGATTCGCAGATGAGATGCGTTCTGGCGCTCGCGCTGCTGGTGCCCGGCCTTGCGCTCGCGCAGGCGTATCCATCCAAGCCGGTGCGCATCATCGTGCCGTATCCGGCGGGCGGGATCGTCGACCTGATGGCGCGCGCAGTCGGTGACGGGCTGGGCCCGAAGCTCGGTCAGCCGGTGATCGTCGAGCCAAGGCCCGGAGCGGACGCGAGCATCGGCACCGACGCCGTCGCGAAGGCCGATCCCGATGGCCATACCGTCCTGATGGCGACGCTCGCACTCGCGGTGAATCCGAACCTCAGCAAAGTGCCGTGGCATCCGGTGAACGACTTCGAAGGCGTGGCGCACATCGGCGTGGTCGCGAACGTCGCAGCGGTCACGCCCGCGCTCGGCGTAAAGGATCTGAAATCGTTCATCGAGCTCGCGCGCTCGCGGCCCGGGCAGATCAACTACGTCAACCCGGGCAATGGCTCGTCGCCGCATGTCAGCGCCGAGCTGCTGCAGCTCATGAACGGCATCAAGCTGACCTCGATCAACTACAAGGGAATCCCGCCCGCGATCCCGGATTTCCTTGCCGGCACCGTGCCGTTCGGCTTCTTTCCGTTCGGCACGATCGCAGGCCAGATCCGCTCGGGCAAGGCGCAGGCGATCGGCATTGCATCGCCCCTCCGCCACAAGCAGTTCCCCGACCTTCCTACAATGGCGGAGCAGGGTTTCGCGAGCTCGCAGGTGAACTCGTGGTACGCAATCGCCGCGCCGAAGAAGACGCCCCGCGCGGTAATCGAGCGGCTGAACCGGGATCTGAACGCGTTGCTTGCCGAGGACGAGACGATTGCGCGCATCGACAAGATCGGGGGCACCGTGATCGCCGGCTGGAGCGCGCAGCAGACGACGAAGATGATCGCCGACGACTACGCGCGCTGGGCCGACGTGATTCGCAAGGCCGGCATCGCGGCCAATTGACCTGTGAACTGCAATGCGCCGTCTTCGATCGCGCCGCTGCGGATCATTTCGCGGTCGCGACCGTAGTTCTGCGGGTTGATCCAGGGCTCGCGATCGCCTTGTCGCGGAAACCGGTGCATGGCCCGTTGCATATAGCCTGACGAGAAACCGTCGATCCAGGGTCGCGCAGCCATGTTCGCGTCGCCCGCGCGCAGGCGCGGGGTTACGACCTTCGCACCGAGCGAATCCATGTGGTTCAAGAGCCGGCAGGCATATTCCGAGGTCAGGTCCGCCCTGAGCGTCCAGGAAGCGTTGATGTAGCCGAACGTCGCAACGACGTTCGGCACGTCGGAATACATCAGGCCCTTGTAAGTCCACTTCTTCGCGAAATCGACGGCCTCGCCATCGACCGAGAACTGCGCCTCGCCGAGGATCGCGAGCGTCAGGCCGGTCGCCGTGACGATGATGTCGGCCTCGAGCTCCTCGCCGGACTGGAGCCGCACGCCCTTCTCGGTGAACGTATCGATGTGGCTGGTCACGACCGAAGCCCGCCCGGTCCTGAGCGCTTCGAACAGATCGCTGTTCGGAATGAGGCACAGGCGCTGGTCCCACGGGTTGTAGCGCGGCGTGAAGTGCGTCTCGATGTCGAAATCGGGTCCGAGCTCCTTGCGGACCATGTCGAGCAGCCGCTTCTTTACGAATTCCGGATCGGTGCGCGTGCGCTGGTAGACGCGCTGCTGGAAGCCGACGTTCTTCCAGCGCGTGATCGAATAAGCCCAGCGCTCGGGCAGCACCTTGCGCAGGAAATTCGCGATCGCGTCGCGGTCGGGGCGCGAGACCACGTACGTCGGCGAGCGTTGCAGCAGCACGACATGGCTTGCCGTCTTCGCAAGCGCGGGCACCAGGGTCATCGCCGTTGCACCCGAGCCGATCACGACGACGCGCTTGCCCGCGAAGTCGAGGCTCTCGTCCCATTCCTGCGGATGGACGATCGGACCCTTGAACCGGTCGCGGCCGGCGAACTCGGGCGTATGGCCCTGCCGGTAGCTGTAGTACCCCGCGCACATCAGGATGAAATTGCAGGTGATGGCGACGGTCTCGTCCGAACCTGCGCGCTCGGCCTCGATCGTCCAGACCGCGGACTCGCTCGACCAGGCGGCTTTCTTCACTCTGTGCCGGTGGCGAATGTGCCGGTCGATCCCGTGCTCGCGTGCGGCTTCCTTCAAGTATTCGAGGATGGCGGGTCCGTCGGCGATCGCCTTTGCGTCGAGCCACGGCTTGAAGCGGTAGCCGAGCGTGTGCATGTCGCTGTCGGAGCGCACGCCCGGATAGCGAAACAGATCCCACGTGCCGCCGATCGCATCGCGCGCTTCGAGCAGCACGAAGCTCTTGGCCGGCAATTGCTGCCGGAGGTGAACCGCCGCGCCAATGCCCGACAGGCCGGCGCCAACGATGACGACGTCGAAGTGTTCCATGCGGATTATGATGAGTGCTTCGCATGAATCATACCGCGAGGATCGCATGTCCGAGTTGCTGAAACGCTGCGATCGCCTCTGGAGCGGCGAAGCGAGCACCTCGCAGCCGGACTTCCACCCGTTCGGCGGGCCGCGCATGCTCGAAGAGCTCGCGCCGGGCATCGCTTTTTTCAAGGCGTTCGTCAACGTCACTTCGGTACGGACCGAGGATGGATTGGTCCTCGTCGACACCGGCTCGTTTCATCCGCTCGCGCACAAGCTGAGCTTCGATGCGGTGCGCGGCTGGAATCCGGGGCGCGTGCATACCGCCGTGTACACGCACGGCCACGTCGACCACGCCTATGGCCTGCCGCCTTTCCTCGAGGAGGCGAAGCAGCGCGGCTGGACGCGGCCGCGCATCGTCGGTCACGTGAACGTGCTGCCGCGCATGCAGCGCTACGTCGAGACCGCGGGCTACAACTCGATCATCAATTCGCGTCAGTTCGGCGTCGAGACGAAATGGCCGACGCAGTACCAGGCGCCGACCGAGGTCTATGAGAACTGCCATGTGTTTGCGGTGGGCGGGACACGCTTCGAGCTCCATCATGCGAAAGGCGAGACCGACGATCACACCTGGGTCTGGCTGCCGCAGACGAAGACGCTCTGCACCGGGGATCTGTTCATCTGGGCCGCGCCGAACGCCGGGAACCCGCAGAAGGTGCAGCGCTATGCCGTCGAGTGGGCCGCCGCGTTGCGCGAGATGGCTGCGCTCGGGCCCGAGCTGCTGCTCCCGGGGCACGGCCTGCCGATCGCAGGCGCCCTGCGCGTGCGCGAGGCGCTGCTCGATACCGCGACGTATCTCGAATCGCTCGTCCGGCAGACGCTCGAGCGGCTGAATGCGGGCGAGACGATCTACGAGATTCTCCAAGCGGTTCGTCCGCCCGCTGAACTCGCCGCCAAGCCGTACCTCAGACCTGTCTACGACGAGCCGGAATTCATCGTCCGCAATCTGGTGCGCTGCTTTGGCGGCTGGTACAGCGGCGTGCCGAGCGAACTGAAGCCGGCGCCACGCCAGCTGCTCGCGCGCGAAGTGCTTTCGCTCTCGGGCGGCATCGAGAAGGTGCTTCAGCGGGCGGGCGCGCTGCTCGCCGCGGGCGATGCGCAGCTCGCGGCGCACCTTGCGGACTGGGCCATGGACGCCGAGCCGGCGAGCCGCGAAGTCCACGCGCTGCGCGCTGCGGTCTACAAGAAGCTGCTGGAATCGGCGACGTCGACGATGTCGAAGGGCATCTACGGCGCCGCCGCGCGCGAGTCCGCTGCAAGGGCGAAGAAGTCCTGATCTGACTTGCCTGGAAAGGCAAACGCGCGCAGCATCCGCTTCGCTTGAGCGCGCCGGCCTTCCTGGCTTCCTTTGTGCCCGATTGGGTGCTGCGGCGCTTGGCCGAGGACCCTGCGCCGCCGGTGCGCCCGTGGAGCGAATCGAGCGATGCCGCGGTGCTCTTCGCGGACCTGAGCGGCTTCAC
>DASYPC010000325.1:0-1601 GCA_036007105.1 Burkholderiales bacterium
GAAGATGCACGTGAGCTTGTCGCCGACCGCGCGATGGACGAGCGCCGCGGCAACGGAGGAATCGACGCCGCCCGACAGCCCGAGAATCACTGCATCGGCGCCGACTACCGAGCGAATCCTGGCAACTGCTTCGTCGACATAGCCCGGCATCGTCCAGTCGCCGGTGCAACCGCAGATGTCCTTGACGAAGCGCGCGAGAATAGCCTTGCCCTGGCGCGTGTGAGTGACCTCGGGGTGGAACTGCACGGCGTAAAAGCGCCGCGACTCATCCATCATCGCCGCGATCGGCGTCGCCGCGTTGCTCGCCATGACCGAGAAACCCGGGGGCAACGCAGTGACCTTGTCGCCGTGACTCATCCAGACATCGAGCAGCCCGTGTCCTTCGGCGTTCGCGCGATCCTGAATGCCGACGAACAGGCACCCGTGGCCGTGCGCGCGCACTTCCGCGTAACCAAACTCGCGCACGAGCCCGTTCTCCACGGCGCCGCCCAGTTGCGCCGCCATCGCCTGCATGCCGTAACAGATGCCGAGCACCGGCACGCCGGCCTTCCAGGTTGCATCCGGCGCGCGCGGCGTATCGCCGGCCGTCACGCTTTCGGGTCCGCCCGACAGGATGATCCCGGCGGGCGCGAAGTCACGGATGAATGCGTCGCCGACATCGAACGGATGAATCTCGCAATACACATGCAGCTCGCGCACACGGCGCGCGATGAGCTGCGTATATTGCGCGCCGAAATCGAGGATCAGGATCTTGCAATGCATGCGGGTTATCAGGCCGGGCGCGCGAGGCGCTGGAAGGCGAAATGGCGTCTTGCCAGGAACAATGCGACCGCCTGGAGCGCGGCGCTGACGAAAAACGTGATGCCCACCCTCCAATCGGACGGCGGCAGATGGCTCACCTGCGCCAGCAGCGGCGTCCCGATGGCGGGCGCGACGACGAACATGATGCTGTTAATCGAGTTGAGCGCTCCCATGGTGACACCCTGTTCGCGCGGTCCGACCGCGTTGGAGACGATCCCCTGCAGGGCCGGCCCGGCGGCGAAGGAGATGAAATTACCGATGATGATTGCGTACATCATCCAGCCCTGAAGCGCGAGCCCGTACAGCAGGTAGGCGATCGCGCCGACGGAAAGCCCGGCGAGCGCGAGCCGCACCTCGCCGAACCGCCGCAGCAGCGGCCCGAGCAGCACGCCCTGCACGACGGCCGCGACCACGCCCACGCAAAACAGCGCAAAACCGTTTTCGCGCGTTCCCCAGCCGAAGCGGAAGTGCGTGAAGAGAACCCACGTCGTCTGCAGGATCAGCTGCGCGAGTACGACCAGCGCGAAGACCAGCACCAAGCGTCCGATCTCCCGCTGCCGGGACAGCGCGAGCAGCGCGGCGAAAGGGTTCGCGCGCTTGAGCTCGAACGCGGCGCGGCGGTCCCGCGGCAGCGATTCGGGAACAACGATCAATCCGTAGAGCCCGTTGATCAGCGACAGGCCGGCAGCCACGTAAAAAGGCAGATGCAGGTCGATGCTGCCGAGCAGGCCTCCGAGCATCGGCCCGAAGATGAATCCCAGCCCGAACGCGGCCCCGATCAGCCCGAAGCTCTTGGCGCG
>DASYPC010000326.1:0-2864 GCA_036007105.1 Burkholderiales bacterium
GACGTATGCCGATGGCAGCGTCACTCCGCGCCATACGCTCGAAGAGCTTGCCAAGGCGGGCGCCGCGCCGAAGGTCGCGGGTACGCCGCCCGGTGCGAAGGCGGCGCTGGTCGAGCTCGAGACGCCCGGCCGCGCAAGCGAATTCCGGCTCGGCTTCGACAACTTCTACGTGATCACTCGCTACAACCGCTCGAGCTTCTATGCATCCGCGGTTGCCGACCTCGCCGCGGCGCTGCGCGCGAAGCGCTAGCCCGGAGGCAGGTAGCGCAGCGGGTCGACCGGCTTGCCGGACTTGCGGATTTCGAAATGCAGCTTCGGTGCGTCGGCGTCGCTGTCGCCGAGCTCCGCGATCTTCTGCCCACGCGCGACGCTCTGTCCTTCCTTGACGAGGATTTCCCGGTTGTGGGCGTAGACGCTGTTGAAGCCGTTGTCGTGCTTGATGACGATCAGCTTGCCGTAGCCGCGGATTCCGGTGCCGGTATACATCACGCGTCCCTGCGCGGCGGCAACCACCGGATCGCCGATCCTGCCGCCGATGTCGACGCCCTTGCTCGTCGGCTCGGAAAACCCGGCTAACACCCGGCCCTTCGCCGGCCACATGAAGTCGATCGCATCGGGGTCGCGCTCGGACGGCTTGGCAAGCTCCGGCCGGGGCTCGATCGCGACCGGCACCGGGGCGGGCTTCGCGACCGCAACCTGCGTCTCCCCCTTCGCGAGCAGCGCGAGATTCTGTTCCGAGTAGGGAAGCCGCAATGCCTTGGGCGAGGTCTTCATCGCGGCAGCGTCGCCCCTCACCGGCGGCGACGGCGCGGCCGCGGCCGCGGTATCGAGCGGTCGGGAATCGAGCGGGCCTGTGCCTCGGGCGGTGCCGATCTGAACTGCGGACTCTTCTTCCGTCGGAACGATCCGCAGCCCCTGGCCGACCCGGAGCTTTGCCGCATCGTCGAGCTTGTTCCAGCGCGCCAGATCCCGGTAATCGATGCCCAGTTCCAGCGCGATGCTGTACAGCGTGTCGCCGCGCTTGACGGTGTAGGTGCTCGAAAGCGGGGCAACAGGGCCAGGAACCAACGCCGGCTCGACGATCACCGGCTGGGGCGGCGGCGCAGCCGCCGCGCGCCGATCCTGCACCGGGGCTGCTCGCTGGGTCATGCACCCTGCAGCGAGCAGCACGACAACAGCAGCGGTTACAAATCTCATCATGCCTTTCCACTCTCGAGCGGAACGAAGCGCACCGGATCGTACGCAGTCTCTCGATAGCCGCGCGCGCCGCGCTCGGTCAGCATCAGGCGTTGCGCGCCCCCGGCTCCGCTTCGCACCGGGATGATCATTCTGCCACCCTGCGCCAACTGGCGTAAGAGGGGCTGCGGCACCTGCGCAGCCGCGGCCGCGACGATGATCGAATCGAACGGCGCCGCCTTCTCCAGTCCCGCGTTGCCGTCGCCGTGCACGAGGCGCAGGTTGCGCAGCCGCAGCTCGCGCAGGTTGGCCCGAGCCCGTTCCAGCAGGTCCTTGATGCGCTCGATCGAGTACACCTCGGCGGCGCTGTGCGCGAGCACCGCGGCCTGATAGCCGCAGCCGGTTCCGACCTCGAGTACCTTGCCGAGTTCCCTGCCGTCGGCGAGCAGCTCGATCATCCTCGCCACCACGTAGGGCTGCGAGATCGTCTGCCCGAAGCCGATCGGCAGCGCAGTATCTTCGTACGCGCGGCTCGCGAGCGCTTCATCGACGAACAGATGGCGCGGCACCGCGTCCATCGCCGCAAGCACGCGCTCGTCGCGAATCCCTTCTGCGCGCAGGCGCTCGATCATGCGCGCGCGCGTGCGTCGCGACGTCATGCCGATGCCGTGGACGTTGGCGGACCTCGGTGCGCTCACCGCGCGAGCCAGTCCTTGACCAGGGCAAGCTGGCCGGGAAAGGTGAGATCGACCTGCAGCGGAGTGATCGAGACGCACCGCTGCTCGATCGCGAAGAAATCGGTGCCGGGCCCGGCATCCTGCGCGCCTCCCGCCGGACCGATCCAGTACGCGGTATCGCCGCGCGGCGTCTGCAGCTTGACGACCGGCTCGGCCTTGTGGCGCCTGCCCAGGCGCGTGGTTTCCACGCCCGCAAGCTCCGCGTATGCGACGTTCGGCACGTTGACGTTCAGCAGTACCGGCTGCGTGATCGGCGCGCGCTGAAAGCGCCCGACCAGCTCGCGCGCGATCGCTGCTGCGGTCTCGTAGTGCCGGCCGGTCTTGCTCGCAAGCGATATCGCGAGCGACGGAATTCCCAGCAGGAACCCTTCCATCGCCGCGGCAACCGTGCCGGAATAGATCGTGTCGTCGCCCATGTTGGCGCCATCGTTGATGCCCGAGACGACCATGTCGGGGATGAAGTCCAGCAGCCCGGTCACCGCGATGTGCACGCAGTCGGTGGGCGTGCCGTTCACCGAGAAGAAGCCGTTCGCCATCTGCCGGACGATGAGCGGCCGGTCGAGGGTCAGCGAATTGGATGCGCCCGAGCGGTCGCGCTCCGGCGCCACCACGGTCACCTCGCCGTACTCGGCGAGCCGCTCGGCGAGCAGTCCGATCCCGGGAGAGAAGTAGCCGTCGTCGTTCGAGATCAGGATGCGCATCGCCGGCGGATTCTATCCGACCATGCCGTGGATAGAATCCATCATCCGTTTGCGGAGAAGCGCTTGTCCCGCGTTGCGTTGCTCGTCAATCCGTCGGCAGGGCGCGGCGCGGGCCGTCGGCTGGCGCCCGAAGTGCGCGAGTGCTTGCGCCAGGCAGGCGCGGAATGCGAGATCCAATTCACGAGCGGCCCGGGCGAGATGCGCGCGCTCGTCGCAGCGGCCCTGCGCGGTGGTGCAGACTGCGTTGCGG
>DASYPC010000327.1:0-6297 GCA_036007105.1 Burkholderiales bacterium
CTCGAGGCGCGCGTGCTCCAGGAGCTCGCCGTTCAGCGCAGCGAGCGCGTGCTCGAAATCGGCACCGGCAGCGGCTACCTCACTGCATTGCTCGCGCATCGCGCGGCGCAGGTCTACACGGTCGAGATCCGGCCGGCGCTCGCCGAGTTCGGGCGCGCGAACCTCGCACGTCACGGCAGGGACAATGTCGTTACCCAAGTCGGCGATGGGGCGCTCGGGTACCCCAACTGGGCGCCGTACGACGTCATCGTGCTGACCGGATCGACGCCAATCGTGCCGCAAATCCTGCTCGACAGCCTGGCCCCGGGCGGGAGACTGTTCGCCGTGGTCGGGGATGCGCCGGCGATGGCGGCCAGGATTTTCACCTGCGTGGCGCCCGGCGCCGTTCGCGCGATGGATCTCTTCGAAACCGTAGTTGCGCCGCTCGCCAACTGCGCACAACCTTCGCGCTTTACTTTCTGATCCGCTCCCGCCGAATGCGCTTCTGGACGGTTTCGATCGCGTTGCTGCTGCCGCTCACGGCCGCAGCGCAGAGCCTGCAGCAGGTCTATGGCGACGCAAGGGGCTACGACGCGCAATTTGCCTCCGCGCGTTTCGCGCTGCTGGCTGGCCTGGAGAAGCTGCCGCAGGGGCGCGCGCTGATCCTGCCGACGCTCAACCTGGCAGCGAATGCCACCGGCACGCGGCTCGACCTCGATTCCAAGGACAACACGCTGCTGCCGAGTTTCACACGCGACTTTCGCACGCTGAGTGCCACGCTCACGCTGACGCAGCCGGTCTACCGGCCGCAGAACTGGCTGCAGTACGAGCAGGCGGAGCTGCAGGTCAAGCAGGCGGAAGCCATTTTCAGCCAGGCGGGACAGGATCTGATTCTGCGCGTGGCGGTCGCGTATTTCGACGTCCTCGCCGCGCAGGACACGCTCGCGCTGGTGCGCGCTCAGAAGGCCGCGATCAGCGAGCAGCTGGCGCAGGCCAAGCGCAACTTCGAAGTCGGCACGGCCACCATCACCGACACGCACGAGGCGCAGGCGCGCTACGACCTCACCGCCGCGCAGGAAATCGCCGCGCAAAACGACGTCGACACCCGCAACCGGGCGCTGCAGCAGCTGACCGGCAAAGAGTACACGGCGCTGCAGCCGTTGCGCCCCGACGTGAAGCTGTCACCACCCAATCCGAACAACATGCAGACCTGGGTGGACATCGCCGAGAAGTCGAGCTACCCGGTGCAGATCCAGGAAGCGGCCACGCAGATCGCCGAGCTCGAAGCGAAGCGCACCCGGGCCGCGCATCTGCCGACGCTGGATCTCGTCGCCACACACGGCTTGACGTCCCAGACCGGATCGTCGACCGTGGCGGTAGGCAGCGACATCACGGCGTCTTCGGTCGGCCTGCAGCTTGCCTTGCCGCTGTATGCGGGCGGGGCGATCACTTCGCGCGAGCGCGAGGCGGCGGCCAACTACGAGAGGAGCCGGCAGGACCTGGAAAACGCGCGCCGCTCGAGCGCGCTCACGACGCGCCAGTCGTTTCTCGCGGTCGCCAACGGCATCGCCCAGGTCGGTGCGCTCGAGCAGGCCCTCGTGTCCAGCCAGAGCGCGCTCGATTCGAACAAGCTCGGCTACGAAGTCGGCGTGCGCATCAACATCGACGTGCTGAACGCCCAGCAGCAGCTCTTTTCCACGCGCCGGGACCTGGCGCTCGCCCGCTACAACACGATCACCAATCACCTGCGGCTCAAGTCCGCCGCAGGAAGCCTCGGAGAAAACGACCTCGAAGAGGTCAACCGCGCGCTCGCTCCCTGACGGGGCTCGAAGCGCCTAGCGCTTTTCCAGCACTCGCCTGCAAACGGCGATGTGCCTCTGCACCGCGCCGCGATGCGCCGCGCACAAGCGCAGGCCCGCTTCGCCCATCGCGGTCCGGCGCGAACGATCATCGAGCAGCGCAACGGCCAGCCGCACGGCATCCGCGGCGTCCCGCGCCTGGATGGCCGCGCCGGCGCTGAGCGCAAGGGTGCTCGCCTCTTCGAAGTTGTACATGGAAGGCCCGAACACGACCGGCGCACCCGTCGCACACGCTTCGATCAGATTCTGCCCGCCCAGCGGAAGGAACGAGCCGCCGATGATCGCGACGTCCGCGGCCGCGTAGTAGAACGTCATCTCCCCCATCGTGTCGCCGAGGAAAAAGCGATCCTGCGGCTGCGGGCCTTCTCCGCGGCTGCGACGCTGCGCGGTGGGCCCGAGAAGCGCTGCGACTGCGTCGAAGCGCTGCGGGTGGCGCGGCACGAACAGGGCGAGCGCGCTCAACGTGCTCGCCGACAGCGCATCGAGCAGCAGTCTTTCCTCCCCCTCACGCGTGCTCGCGAGCACCACCACGGGGCGCCCGAGCGCGGCCCGCCACGCGCGCCCCGCCTCGGCTTGCGCGGCGTCCGCAGTCATGTCGAACTTCAGATTTCCGCACACGGAGACAGGATTTGCACCCAGCGCCGCGAGCCGTGCAGCATCGGCCTCGCTTTGTGCGCACGCGGCCGCGAGGCTTGCGAACGCCGGCCGCGTGAGTCCGTCCCACCTCGAGTAGCCGCGCGCCGAGCGCTCCGACATGCGCGCGCTTGCAAGCACGACCGGCACCCTGAAGGCTTTGCAAGAGGCAAGCAGGTTCGGCCAGATCTCGGTCTCCATGAGCACCCCGAGGCGCGGGCGGAAGCGCTCGACGAACCTGCGCACCGCGCCGGGGTAGTCGTAGGGCAACCACGCCGTCGAGACGGATTCGCCGTACATCTGCTTCAACGTATCGCGGCCGGCCGCGGTGGAGCACGTGATCAGCAGCTCGTGGCCGGTCCATTCCACCTGCAGCGCACGAACGAGCGGCGCGGATGCTCTCGCTTCGCCCACCGACACCGCATGGATCCAGAGCACCGCACGCCCAGGCTCGAAGCGGTAGTGGCCGAAGCGTTCGCCGACTCGCGTGCGGTAGCCGGGCTCCTGCCGACCGCGCCACCACAATTTCACCAGCGCGAACGGCAACAGCAGGTAGAGCGCCGCGGTGTAGAGCACGCGCCAGATCACGACAGCGCCTCGAGCGCCGCGTTCACTGCGTCCGGTTGCGGTGGCGCTCCTGCTGCGCCCAGGTTGCGCGTGCGCGCGCTCCCGTAGAGGCCGGTCAGCGCGGGGTCCGAAGCGCAGAAGATGCCGATCGTGGGCACGCCGAGCGCGGCGCACAAGTGCGTCAAGCCCGTATCGACACCTGCGGCGCATTGGGCGCCGCGCATCAAGGATGCGACTTCCTCGAGCGACAGATGGCGAGGCACGATCGCGTCGCGGATCTCGAGCGCGATCGATTCGCAGCGCGCGCGCTCGCTCTCGTTTCCCCACGGCAGCACGCAGCGGATTCCGCGCGCAGCAAGGTCGCTTCCCAGTCGCGACCAGCTTGCGTCCGCCCAGAGCTTTTCAGTCCGGCTCGTCATCGTGAGCAGGATCGCGTAGGGCGAGCGCACTTCGATCGGTGGCGCGCACGTGGTGCGCAACGCATAGTCGCATGCGCCGTTCGCAGAATAGCCGAGCGCCGCGGCGGCGAGTTGACGATTACGCTCCACCGCGTGCCGCTCGCGCGGCACCGCATGGCGAACGTCGTAGAAGCGCGCGGCGAACGGCTCGCGCAGGCTCGCCCGGTCCATGCCGTGTTTCGCGCCCGAGGCGAGCGAGGAGAGCACGGCACTCTTCACGAGGCCTTGTGTGTCGATGACGAAGTCATAAGCCTGCGCGGCGAGCGCGCGCCGCAAGGCGCCGATCTCCGACCAGACCGACGGATGCCACAGCGCGCCACGCCAGCGTCGAACCGCGACCGGAATCACGCGCCGCACATGGGCATGCAAGCCGGGGATTGCAGCGAACGCCTCCTCGACCATCCAGTCGATCTCGGCGCCGGGAATTGCGCGCGCCGCGTCGCTCACGGCCGGACAATGATGGATCACGTCGCCGAGCGAAGAGGTCTTGACGAAAAGGATTCGCGGCACGAGGGAGAATCGCCCTGCAGCGGTAAAATACCGCGTTCTTTTCGCCCGATTCTAACCGGAAACCGCATTGGCCCAGCCGCTCTCGGTCGTGCTCGTCGTCCAGGATGCGGCGGCCCTGCTGCCCGGATGCCTTGCGAGCGTCGCATTCGCCGACGACGTCGTGGTGGTCGACTCCGGCAGCAGCGACGGCACCGCAGAGTGCGCCGCGCAGCATGGCGCGCGCGTCGTGCGACACGATTGGATGGGATTCGGACGGCAGAAGCAGTTCGCGGTCGGTCAAGCGCGCAACGACTGGGTGCTGTGCCTCGATGCAGACGAGCGCGTATCGCCGGAGCTGGATCGCAGTATCCGCGCGGCGCTCGAGGCGCCCGTTTCACCCGTATACCGCATGCGGCGCCGCAACCGTTTTCTCGGCCGCTGGCTCAAGCACGGCGAAGGCTATCCCGACTGGAGCACGCGCCTGTTCGACCGCAAGAGTGCAGCCTGGAGCGACGACCCGGTACACGAGAAAGTGCTCTATGCGGTGACTCCGGGAACGCTCTCCGGGGACCTCCTGCACGAATCCGCCGAAGATCTCGGCAAATACCTGCAGAAGCAGAACCGCTATAGCACGCTTGCCGCGCAGCAGCTGTTCGAGCGCGGCCACAGCGCCGGTGCGCTCCAGCTCGTCCTCTCGCCGTTCGTGCGCTTCACGAAGTTCTACGTGCTGCGCCTCGGCTTCCTGGACGGCGTGCCCGGCCTGGTGCACACCTCGATCGGCTGCATCGCGAGCTTCATGAAATATGCCAAGCTGATCGAGCTGAACCGGACGCGCGACGCACGATGACGGCCCTTCTGGTTCCGGTCATTCTGTGCGGAGGCTCGGGCAGCCGGCTCTGGCCGATGTCGCGGAGGCTCCTGCCCAAGCAGTTCCTGCCGCTCGTCACCGAGCACACGCTGCTCCAGGAGACGGTGCTGCGCTTGCGCGGGCTCGACGAGTGCGGTGCGCCGGTGGCAGTGCTCAACCACGAGCATCGCTTTCTCGCGGCGGAGCAGTTGCAGGCACTCGACATCACGCCGCGTTCGATGCTGCTGGAACCGATCGGCCGCAACACGGCGCCCGCGGTCGCCGCTGCGGCGCTGCTGGTCGCGGCAGAGGAACCCGATGCAGTGTTGCTCGTGCTGCCTGCCGATCACTTGGTCGCCGACGTACCGGGGTTCCACGCGGCGGTGCGCAAGGCGGCGGCGATCGCCCGGCAAGGGCTGCTCGTGACGTTCGGCATTGCGCCGACGTTTCCCGCGACCGGGTTCGGCTACATCGAAGCCGGCGAGCCGATCGCGCCGCACGACGGCGCTTTCCGCATCCGCCGCTTCGTCGAGAAGCCGGACGCGCAGCGCGCGCAGGCGTTCCTTGCCCAGGGCGGCTATTTCTGGAACGGCGGGATGTTCGCATTCACCGCCGGTGCGTTTCTCGCCGAGCTCGAGCGGCTGCGGCCGGCAATCCTCGCCGCGACGAAAAAAGCCGTGGCGAATGCCGCCCGCGACCTGGATTTCCTGCGCCTCGATCGCGACGCGTTCGCCGCATGCCCGTCCGACTCGATCGACTACGCGGTCATGGAACGCACCGATCGCGGCGCCGTGGTGCGCGCCGAGATGGGGTGGAGCGACGTCGGCTCCTGGTCCGCGCTGTGGGAAACCGGGGCGCAGGATGCGTCCGGCAACGTGTCGCGCGGCGACGTGTGGCTGCACGACGCAGCGCGTTGCTATGTCCGCGCCGACGCACGGCATGTATCCGTTCTCGGCGCGCAGGACCTCGTGATCGTCGAAACGGACGATGCGCTGCTCGTCGCGACGCGCGACCGAGCGGAAGAAGTGAAGGAGGTCGTCGAGCGGCTCGACCGGCAGCAGCGCAGCGAGCACGTTTCGCACACACGGGTCTACCGGCCCTGGGGGTACTACGAGACAGTCGACGAAGGCGATCGATTCCAGGTCAAGCGCCTGATGGTGAAGCCGGGACATGGCTTGTCGCTGCAGTTGCATCGCAAGCGCGCTGAGCATTGGGTCGTGGTCTCAGGCAAAGCCACCGTCACTCGCGGCGAGAAGACCGAGACGCTCGAAGAAAACCAGTCGACGTTCATCCCGGTGGGCACCAAACACCGGCTGCAGAACCTGACCGACGCCCCGCTCTTCCTGATCGAGGTGCAGTCGGGGAGCTATCTCGGTGAGGACGACATCGAGCGGTTCGACGACCGCTATGGGCGGACTTGAAGGCTCCGACTGGCGAGCCTTGTCCGCGGCTTCATGAGACGAAT
>DASYPC010000328.1:0-9281 GCA_036007105.1 Burkholderiales bacterium
CCGGTGGGCGTGCCGATCGTCGTCGGGCTCGTCCTGGGTCCGCAGGCGCTGGGCGGCGTTCTGATGGGCACGATCGTCACCGGACTTTTCGTCGCGATCTCGATGTGCACCGGCGGCGGCGCCTGGGACAACGCGAAGAAATACATCGAGGACGGCCACCACGGCGGCAAAGGGTCGGACGCGCACAAGGCGGCCGTCACCGGGGATACGGTCGGCGATCCCTACAAGGACACCGCCGGCCCCGCAGTCAACCCGCTGATCAAGATCATCAACATCGTCGCGCTGCTGATCGTTCCGCTGCTCTAGGCGCGGCCTAACCGAAGATCGCGTCCCAGTCGATCACCGGATCGGGCGTGCGCCGCAGCGCGCTTTGCACCCAGGCGACATGCACGCCTTCCTCGGCCGCCATCTCCCCGGCCAGCGCGGCAAGCGCCGGATCGACGGCGCGGACGCGCACCGACTCGAAGAACGCGAGCGCACGCTTTTCGGCCTGGAGAGTGACTTTCAGCGCGCTGTGCGGCGTGAGCAGGCTCAACACCAGCTCGTGCGCCGTCTCCGGCGCGCAGTCCCCGAGCCAGGCGTACTCGCCGCGCGCGATCTGCGGCAGCCGCATTCCGGTTGCTCGCTTCTCGAGCGTTTGCAGATGCGCTCTCTCCAGCCGCGCAAGGCGCAGAAACAGCTCGGCGACGACGTCATTGCCGAGGTCGCGCATACGCTCGCCGAGCTCGGCATAACGCAGCGCCGCTTCGCGCTCGATCTCGATCGCATGAGCAAGCAGGGCTTCGGTGCTGCGGATCGATTGGTCAGGTGTCATCGTCAGATCGCCTCGGGAACCATGCGGATCGCGCCGCAAGGGCACTCGGCGACGCAGATCCCGCAGCCCTTGCAGTAGTCGTAGTTGAACTGGAAGCGTTTGCCCGGCCCAAGCTTGATGACCGCGTTGTCGGGGCAGACGCCGTAGCAGTTGTCGCACTCGAAGCAATTGCCGCAGGAAAGGCAGCGGCGCGCCTCGTAGAGCGCGTTCGACTCGTCGAGGCCGCTCACCACCTCATCGAACGTCGATTGGCGGCGAATGACGTCGAGCACCGGCCGGACCGTCTTCGGCGCATCGGAGTAGTACCACGTGTTCAGACGCTCGAACGTCGCGGGCTCGTGCTTGGCCGGCGGCGCGTAGCGCGTACTGCGCAGCCACGAGTCGATGTGGCGTGCCGCTTTCTTGCCGTGCCCGACGCCGACCGTGACGGTGCGCTCCGCGGGCACCATGTCGCCGCCGGCGAAGATTCCCGGATGGCCGGTCATCATGTCGCTGCCGACCTTGACGACGCCGTCCTCAACCTCGAGCCCATCAACGCCTTCCAGCAGCGACAGATCGACGTCCTGCCCGAGCGCGAGCACGACCGAATCCGCCTCGAGCGTCTCGAATTCGCCGGTAGGCTGCGGGCTGCCCTTGGCATCGAGCGTCATTTTCTCCACCGTGATCGAGGATTCCCCGGCCTGCTTGATCGTCGACAGCCACTTGATCAGCACGCCTTCCTGCAGCGCTTCCTCGACCTCGAAATCATGGGCCGGCATCCGCTCGCGGGTGCGCCGATAGACGATGATCGACTCGGTGGCGCCAAGGCGCTTCGCCGTGCGGGCGACATCGATCGCGGTGTTGCCGCCGCCGTACACCACGACGCGGCGCCCGAGCAGCGGTTTTTCCTCACCCTCCATGCTGCGCAGCACCGAGACCGCGTCGAGGATCCGCGCCGCCGCTCCGGCCGGTATGTAGGCGCGTTTGGCAATGTGCGCGCCGACCGCGAGGAACGCCGCGTCGAAACGCTCGGCGTTCATCGTCTGCAGGATGTTGGAGACCTTGGTGTCCAGCTTGATCTCGACACCCAGCTCGAGGATGCGTGCGATCTCCGCCTCGAGCACATCGCGCGGCAGCCGGTATTTCGGAATGCCGAAGCGCATCATGCCGCCGGCGAGCGGCCCGGCTTCGTGGATCACGACCTCGTGGCCGAAGCGAGCGAGATGGTAGGCCGCCGAGAGACCCGAGGGCCCGGCGCCTACGACCAGCACGCGCTTGCCCGAGCGCCCGGCCGGACGCGTGAACTTCCAGCCGCGGCGCAGCGCTTCATCTCCGAGAAAGCGCTCGACCGAGTTGATGCCGACCGCCGAATCGAGGCTCGCGCGATTGCACGAGGATTCGCACGGGTGGTAGCAGACTCGACCCATGACGGCAGGCAGCGGGTTGTCCTGCACCAGCACTCGCCACGCGCTTTCATAATCGCCCGATTCGGCGTGATACAGCCAGGCCTGGATGTTCTCGCCCGCAGGGCATGCGTTGTTGCACGGCGGCAGCCGGTCGACGTACTCCGGGCGCATCGTGCGCCACGAGCCGGTGTGGTTCGCTAGGCTCGAACCGGGATCGAGCGTAGTCGCAAACGGCTTACTCATGCTGCAACCCGTAACGGCGAATATTCCGATCCGCGATTGCCTGGATCCGTGCGATCACGTCGAGCCGCGCCGGCTCGCGGAACAGATGGGCGAAGCGTTTTTGCGGCCGCAAGTACTCTTCCACCGGAACTTTCCTGCGGATTTTCGAGACCGAGGTGACTTCGCCGTGCTCGGCCTCGAACACCGGGAAAAGACCGGTTTCCTTCGCCAGCCGCGAGATCCGGATCGTGTCTTCCGATGCATGGCCCCAGCCGAGCGGGCACGGCACGAAGATGTGGATATAGCGCGCGCCGTGAATCTGCATCGCGCGGTGCACCTTCGCCTCGAGGTCGCGAAGCTCGGCGACCGTCGCGGTTGCGACATACGGAATGCCGTGCGCCATCGCGATCAACGGCAGGTTCTTGCCCTGGCCGAACACGTTGCCGGGCTCATCACCGACCGCGGCCGTCGTCGCGGTGCGTGCACCCGGGGGCGTTGCCGACGAGCGCTGCACGCCGGTATTCATGTACGCCTCGTTGTCGTAGCAGATGTAGAGCACGTCGTCGTTGCGCTCGAACATCCCCGAAAGGCAGCCGAAGCCGATGTCGGTGGTGCCTCCATCTCCTCCCTGCGCGATCACGCGCACATCGGATTTGCCTTTCACCTTCATCGCCGCCGCGATTCCCGTCGCTACCGCTGCAGCGTTGCCGAACAGCGAATGGATCCACGGGATCTGCCACGAGGTCTCGGGATACGGCGTCGAGAACACTTCCAGGCAGCCGGTTGCATTGGCGGCGATCAGGCGGTTCGACGTCGCCTGCATCGCAGCGTCGATCGCGTAGCGCGCACCGAGCGCTTCGCCGCAACCCTGGCACGCGCGGTGCCCGGAGTTGAGCGAATTGGTGCGGCGCATGCCGGCCTGCACCGAGCGCTGCTCGGGGGCGAGCAGGCGGTTGCCGACGGTGAACGTGCCTGTCTGGTAGAACTTGACCGATTGAAAGGACACTGCGCGCCTCAGATGACTTTCGACGCGACCGTGCCGAGGTCGCGCAGGATGTTCTCGGCGAGCGGACCGGAACGCCGCTGCTCGCGCTCGCGCGCGAGCGCCCGCTCGACAAGAGGTTGATCGAGGTCGAGAAACGTCAGCGGCTCGAGCTTGCCCTCGAGCGCTGTGCCGAGCATTCGCGCGAGCGACGCGCGGGTAATCGCGCGGCCGCCCAGGCCGGCAATCACCGTGTGCACCGAATCGGGATTGCCCGAGTAGCAGGTGCGCACGTTGGTCGACACGATTCCGCCCAGGCCGACCGCCAGGCTCTTTTCCAGCACGACCACGCGACGCGCGCGCGCCAGTGCGGCGCGGACGGCAGCGGACGGCCACGGCCGGAAGCAGGTGATTGCGAGCACGCCGATTTTCGCGCCGCGTTCCCGCATCTCGTCCACCGTGTCCTTGATGGTGCCGAGCACGGAGCCGAGCGCAACGACGACCGTGTCAGCGTCCTCGCAGCGGTACGTATGCATCAAGCCGCCGGACTCGCGCCCGAAGGCCCTGCGGAATTCCTCCGCCCAGCCGGGGATCAGCTCGAGCGCGCGCATCTGCTTCGCGTGCGCGAGGTAGCGGACCTCCGTGAAGGCTTCCGGCCCGACCATGGCGCCGATCGAGACCGGCTCTGCGGGATCGAGCACCTGGCGCGGCTCGAACGGCGGCAGATACGCGTCCACCTGCTCCTGCGCCGGCATGTCGACCCGCTCGACTGCGTGGGTCAGGATGAACCCGTCCATGCATACCATGACCGGGAGCGACAGTTCCTCGCCGAGGCGAAACGCCTGGATGTGCAGGTCGAGCGCCTCCTGGTTGGTCTCCGCGAACAGCTGGATCCAGCCGCAATCGCGCTGGCTCATCGCGTCGGTATGATCGTTCCAGATATTGATCGGTGCGCCGATCGCGCGGTTCGCCACCGTCATCACGATCGGCAAGCCGAGGCCCGACGCATTGAACACCGCCTCGGCCATGAAAAGCAGTCCCTGGCTGGCGGTCGCCGTGTAGGCGCGCGCACCGGCCGCGGAAGCGCCGATCGCGACCGACATCGCGGCGAATTCGGATTCCACGTTGATGTATTCGCAGCGCCCGATCCGGCCGGCCTTGACCATCTCGCCGAGCGCTTCCACGATATGCGTCTGCGGCGAGATCGGGTAGGCGCAAATCACTTCCGGGCGGCACAAGCCGACCGCCTCGGCAACCGCATGCGATCCCTCGATCTGCTTAAGCATGCGCGGCCTCGCCGAGTGCGTTCGCCACGTGCTCGAACGCTTCGCTCGCCGCCGCGACGTTTCCCTCGGCAATCTTGCCGGAGAATGTTTCACGGATCGCCGCCACGACCGAAGCGAGCGAGATTCGATTCGTCGCTGCGGCAAAGCCGCCGAGCAGCGCAGCGTTCGGCACAGGCCGGCCGACGTGCTTCATCGCCAGCTCCGACGCCGGCACCGTACAAAGGTGCGCGGCAGGGAAATCACGGACGAAGTCGCCGACACCGAGCGCATCGAACGTGCGCGTCGTGTTGATCAGAATGTAGCCGTCCCTGGCGAGCCCGCTGAACACATCGACCTGGTGCAGCAGCGTCGGATCCTGGATGATCAGCGCATTCGGTTGCAGCACGGGCTCGCGCAACCGGATCTCGCGATCGTCGATGCGGCAGAACGCGACCACCGGCGCTCCGGTGCGCTCCGAGCCGAAGCTGGGAAACGCCTGCGCGTGGCGGCCTTCCCTGAACGCCGCGACCGACAGCATCTCCGCTGCGGTAACGACGCCCTGGCCGCCGCGGCCGTGGATCCGGATCTGGAACAGGGACATGGATTGCGCTCTCTGCCTCAGAGTGTTTGTATCCCGAAGGGGGCCGGCACCTGTTGACTCACATCAAACCTGATACCGTGCGCTGGATGCGCATCCTCCTCTGGGCCGCTGCATCGCTCTCGCTCTGGGCGCCCGTAGCGCTTCTTGCGCAAGCGCCGCCCGAAGCGGCGACGGGCCGCGAGGAAAAGCAGGCGGTATTGGCGTCGCGCCACATGGTGGTAGCGGCGAATCCGCTCGCGTCGGATGCCGGTCTAGAAATCCTGCGCGCGGGCGGCAGCGCAGTCGATGCCGCCATCGCAGTGCAAATGGTGCTCGGGCTCGTCGAACCGCAGTCCTCCGGGATCGGCGGCGGCGCGTTCCTCCTTCACTGGTCGCGCGCCGGGCAGCGCGTACGCAGCTACGACGGCCGCGAGACTGCCCCGCAAGCGGCCCGCTCCGACCGGTTCCTCGATGCCGCCTCCGGGCAGCCGCTCGCGCGCGACCTGGCGATCGCAAGCGGTCGCTCCGTCGGCGTGCCCGGGGCCGTGCGCATGCTCGAGCTAGCGCATCGTCGCCACGGCCGGTTGCCGTGGCCGCGCCTGCTCGAGCCCGCAATCCGGCTTGCCGAGTCGGGGTTCCCGATGTCGCCGCGGCTGCACCGCCTGCTCGAGCGCGAAAGCGCGCTGCGCAACGACCCGGCGGCGCGCAGCCTGTATTACGACGGTGACCTCGCCAAACCGGTCGGCACGCAAATCGTGAACCCAGAATACGCGGGCACGCTGCGCTCGATCGCACGCTCGGGTGCGAATGCATTGCACGCGGGGCCGATCGCGCAGGACGTCGTCCGTGCCGTGGCTGCGCACGTGCGGCCGGGTGATCTGGCGCTGAAGGACCTGGCGCAGTATCGCGCCGTGGAACGCGCGCCGGTGTGCGGGCGCTATCGGACGTTTCGCGTATGCAGCATGGCGCCCCCGAGCTCCGGCGGCATCGCTGTGCTGCAGATCCTCGGGATCCTGGAGCGCACTGCGTTCGGACGCGCCGCGCCCAATTCCGCCGATGCCGTGCACTATTTCGCCGAGGCTGGGCGCCTCGCGTACGCCGACCGCGCGCGCTACATTGCCGATCCCGCATTCGTGCCGCAGCCCAGCGCGGAATTGTTGAGTCCTCGCTATCTGGACGAACGCGCGCGGCTCGTCGGCGAGCGGCCGATGGGGCGTGCGCAACCCGGGACGCTGCGGACCGCGCGCGTGCCGCAGGGTGAAGGGACGGAGACCGAAATCGCCGGAACGAGCCATGTATCGATCGTCGACGGCCGCGGCGACGCCGTAGCGCTCAGCACCACGATCGAGGACGCGTTCGGCAGCCGCATCCTGGTGCGGGGTTTTCTCCTCAACAATCAGCTCACCGATTTTTCGTTCGTGCCGGAGAGCGACGGCCGGGCGGTCGCGAATCGAGTCGGCCCGGGCAAGCGGCCGCGCAGCAGCATGGCGCCGGTCTTCGTCTTCGATGCGGACCGGAGCCTGCGCCTGGTGGCCGGTTCGCCCGGCGGGGCTACCATCATCAACTATGTGGCGAAAGCGCTCGTCGCGACGCTCGACTGGAACCTCGATGCGCAGGCGGCAGCCTCGTTACCCAATTTCGGCAGCCGCAACGGGCCCACCGAGCTGGAGCGCGGAACACCCTATGATTTGCTCGGTCCGGCCCTGCGCGAGCGCGGCCACGAAGTACAGGCGATCGACTTGACCAGCGGGTTGCACCTGATCGAGCGCGTGAAAGGCGGGTGGCGCGGGGGCGCTGACCCCAGACGGGAGGGTGCGGCAAGAGGGGATTGAAGCGACGGGACTGGTTACTTCTCCTCCCGCAGCGCGGCAACGATTCTCTCCACGCTTTGCTCTTGCGGCTGAGCGACATCCACCGCGATCGCCTTCGCGGGCGGCTCGAGCGCATCGAACTGCGACTGCAGCAGCGCGGCGGGCATGAAGCGGTGCTTGCGCTCCGCGATCCGCTGGCTGAGCAGCTCGAACGATCCGTGAAGGAAGACGAGCTCCCAGCGCGCAAGCCCGCGGGTGAGCCGGTCGCGATAGCTCTGCTTGAGCGCGGAGCAGGTGACGACGACGCTTTCGCCGCGCGCGTCGCGCGCGCGCAGTTCCGCATTGAGGCGATCGAGCCACGGCCAGCGGTCTTCGTCCGTGAGCGGAGTGCCGGCGGACATCTTCGCCACGTTCTGCGGAGGATGCCAGTCGTCGCCCTCGACGAATGCCCAGCCGAGGCGGTCTGCGAGTGCGGTTCCGATGGTCGTCTTGCCCGATCCCGAGACGCCCATCACCACCACGATCATTGCGGCCCGCGCACGGGATGGCCGCCAAACTTCGCGCGCATCATCGCGAGCAGCTTGCGCGCGGCGTCCGCGCGTCCCTGGCTTGCAAAGCGCTCCATCAGCGCCATCGTGATGACCGGCGCGGGCACGCCGAGCTCCACCGCTTCGACCGCGGTCCAGCGTCCTTCGCCGGAGTCGGGCACGATCGGCGCGACCTGCTCGAGGTCCTCGTCGCTGCGCAGGATGTCGGCGCACAGCTCGAGCAGCCAGGAGCGGATCACGCTGCCGTGTCCCCAGGTCTCGGCAAGCTGCGCGAGATCGAATCCCAGGTCGGAGCGCGCCCGCAGCAGCGCGAACCCTTCGGCGTACGCCTGCATCACTCCGTACTCGATCCCGTTGTGGATCATCTTGGCGAAGTGCCCCGCGCCGCTCGGCCCGCAATGCAGCCAGCCGCGCTCCGGCGCAGGCGCGAGGATGCGCGCGTACGGCTCGAAGATCTCGATCGACTTCGGCGTGCCGCCGAGCATCAGGCAGTAGCCGTTCGCGAGGCCATGGATGCCGCCAGACACGCCGGCATCGACGTAGCGCAAGCCGTGCTGCGACAGCTCCAACGCCCGCGCCATCGAATCCCGGTAGTACGCGTTCGCGCCGTCGACCACGGTATCACCCGCTGAAAGGAGCGGGGTGAGCTCCTGCAGCGTTGTCTTGGTGGCGTCGCCCGCCGGCAACATCATCAGCACGACGCGTTCGCCCGTCATTTGCGCAGCCACCGCCGCGAGGCCCTCGACGCTCTCGACGCGATCCTCGTCCGCGATCGCGTCGCGCTGCGCCCGGTCCTGGTCGTACGCGATCACGCGCGCTCCGCCGCGTGCCAGCCTGCGCGCCATGCCCGAGCCCATCCGGCCCAGTCCGATGATGCCGATTTCCATGAATGCCTCCATACCATCGCATTCTATAATCGCCCCGACAAGGAGCCACTCAAATGAAACGTCTGCTCGCATTCGCCTGCGCGACGCTGCTCAGCGCTTCGGCGGCCGCGCAATATCCCACCAAGCCCGTCCGGATCGTCGTCCCGTTCCCCGGCGGGTCCGCGACCGACACGATCACCCGCATCCTCGCGCAATCGATTTCTCCCGGGTTCGGGCAGCCAATCATCGTCGACAACAAGCCCGGCGCCGACGGCGCGATCGCCGCTGCGGAAGTCGCGAAAGCGCCGCCCGACGGCTACACGCTGCTGATGGCGACGAACAGCCCGATGTCCGCGGTTCCGGCGATGAAGAAGTCGCCGCCGTACGATCCGGTGAAGGACTTCACGCCGATCACCGACATCGGGCGGTACACGTTCTTCCTGTACGTCAACACGACCGTGCCGGCGAAGAGCTTCAAGGAGCTGATCGCGCACGCCAAGGCGAACCCGGGCAAGCTCGCCTATGCGACCGGCAACACGACCGGGATCGTCTCGTTCGCGCAGATGAACTCACTTGCCGGGATCGACATGCTGCACGTCCCGTACAAGGGCGAGCCGCAGGGAATCACCGATCTCGTCGGCGGGCGAGTGCAAGTGATGTGGGCTACGCCGACGACCGGCCTGCCGCACGTGAAAGACGGCAAGCTGCGCGCGCTCGTCACGCAGCTCACGAAGCGCAG
The DNA here is from genome assembly GCA_036007105.1 of Burkholderiales bacterium. Lineage (GTDB taxonomy): Bacteria > Pseudomonadota > Gammaproteobacteria > Burkholderiales > SG8-39 > 2-02-FULL-66-14. The sequence goes on from DASYPC010000328.1 coordinate 9,213, forward strand.
CCCGCTGCTGCCGGACGTGCCGACGATTCACGAGGCCGGCCTGCCCAAGTTCACGATCACGTCTTGGGC
>DASYPC010000329.1:0-7727 GCA_036007105.1 Burkholderiales bacterium
GGAAGCGCCGTCTCGATCGCGTTCGCCTGCGTTTCCACCACGGCGCTGGCCGAGAGCGCCGAAGCGCTGTTGAAGCGCGCTTCCAACGCGATGGGTGCGACCAACGTGAAGACGCTGCGGTATGCCGCCGAAGGCACCGGCTACACCTTCGGCCAGGCGTACGTCCCGGAGGCTGCCTGGCCGAAGATCACCGTTCACAGCCAGGTCCGCACGATCAACTACGACACCGGCTCGATGCGCGAAGACTTCGTGCTGAGCCGCGCCGAGCCGAAGGGCGGCGGGGGCTATCCCCTGTCCGGTGAGCAGCGCAACGAGTGGTACGTGAGCGGGGCGCATGCGTGGAACGTGACTGGCGGCAATACGCAGCCGGGACCGCGCTTCGTCGACGCCCGCAGGCACCAGTTGTGGATCACGCCGATCGGCGTGGTGAAAGCCGCGATGAAGAACAAGGGCGACCTGCAATTCCGGAACAACGGCGGGAAATCGGTCGCCGCGGTGTCTTTCACCGAGCCGGGCCAATTCATGGCGACCGTCTACTTCAACGACGCCTTCCTCGTCGAGCGCGTCGAGTCGCGCATCCCCGATCCCGTGCTGGGTGTCGTCCCGGTCGTCACGACCTATTCGGACTACCGCGACTTCGGCGGCGTCCAGCATCCGACCCGGATCCAGCAGTCGCAAGGCGGCCATGCCGTGCTCGACGTGACCGTCAAGGAAGTGCAGCCCAACGCACCGGCCGACATCGCGGTGCCCGATGCCGTCAAGAGCGCGACCGAGCGCGTGACGACGGAGAAGGTCGCCGAGGGCGTGTGGTTCGTCGCCGGCGGCTCGCATAACAGCGTCGCGATCGAGATGAGAGACCACCTCGTGCTGGTGGAAGCGCCGCTCAACGACGGACGCTCCGGACCGGTCATCGACCAGGTCAAGCAGCTCGCCCCCGGCAAGCCGATCCGCTTCGTGATCAATTCGCACAGCCACTTCGATCACTCCGGAGGCCTGCGCGCCGCGGCGGCCGAGGGCGCCACCATCGTCACCCAGTCGGGCAACAAGGCCTACTTCGACAGGGCGTTCGCGGTGCGCAACACCATCAGCCCGGATCGCTTCGCGAAATCCGGCAAGAAAGCGAAGGTCGTCGGCGTGAAAGACACGCTGCGCATGAGCGACGGCACGCGCACGCTGGATATCCTGCGCATCACCGGCAGCGGGCACAGCGACACGTTCCTGATGGTCTACCTGCCGAAGGACAAGCTGCTGATCGAAGCCGACGCCTACACGCCGCTCGCGCCGAACGCGGCCCCGCCCGCGACGCCCAACGCCAACAACGTCAACCTGGTCGAGAACATCGAGCGCAGGAAGCTCGCGGTGGACAAGATCCTGCCGCTGCACGGCCGCGTGGTGCCGGTGAGCGAGCTCTACACCACGGCCAAGACGACGCCGAAGTAGCCGGAGAACGCCGCGCCCTGACCCGCTAACGCTGCGCCTGCATCAGGCGCGCGAAGCGCTCGATCTCCCGCGAGTCCGCGTCCGACACCGCGGCGAAGCGCAAGCCTGCTTCGGACCAGCTCGCGACGCTGAAGCCACGCGCGGAGGAGAGCGCAAGCGGCTCCTCGCGTGGCGTCGCCGCGCGCCACACGAACAGGCTGATCACGTGCTCGCGTACACGGTAGACGATCGCAACAGCCTGGCCCTCGGCCACGTGATCGAGCCGGCCGCCGACCAATGTGTACCCGTCGCTGGAGAGATCCCGCACCGCGGGGGCGAAATCGACCTTGCCCTGGAACCAGGGCTTCACCACATGGCGGTCTGTAGACGCGACCTCGACGAGCTGCCGCGAAGGCTTGAGCGAAGCGATATGGCTCGCAACCACCTGTTCGCCCGGCAAGCTCTCGGGTAGCGGCTTGCCGATCCAGTAGCCCACCGCAAGGCCCAGCGCGCTCGCCGCGCCGAGCGCCGCCGCGGCCTGCCACCACGTCGGGCCGCCGCGCGCGGGTGCGGCAGCAGCGTTTGCCGCGATCGCCCGCTCGACGCGCGTCCGCAGGTGCGGCGGAGCAGCATAGGCGAGCGTCCCGGCGCGCAGCCGATCTGCGAGCGCGGCGCGCCCATCGCGGAGTCCGGCGCACGCCGCACAGCCGCGCAGATGCTGCTCGATCTCTGCGCCGGTCGCGGCGTCGAGCTCGCCGTCGAGCCAGGCATCGAGCACCTGCGACAGCCGCGCGCAGTTCATGGAGCGAGCCTCCGGTGCTGCGCCAGCAGGCGGCGCTGCAGCAGGTCCCGACCGCGCGCCAGGCGCGACATGACCGTGCCGAGCGGGACTCCGACGATCGCGCCGATCTCCCTGTAGGCGAGTCCTTCGAGCTCGCGCAGCACGATCACCTCCCGGTACTCGCGCGGCAGTCCGGCGATGCACGCATGCAGCGAGCGAGCGTCGCTATCGCGCGCCGCCGCAACGTCGGGCCCGTCGTGCGCGCTTGCGCCGTGGATTTCGTCGTCATATTCCTCGTGGTGCGCGCTCCGGCTCGCCTTGAGGCCGTCGAGGCAGGTATTGCGCACGATCGTCATGAACCAGGCCTTCGGGCTCTCGCCCCGCTGGCCGTCGAAAAAGCGGAACGCACGCAGGCACGCCTCCTGGACGGCATCCTCGGCGGCCGCGTTCTCGCCAGTCAGCCAGCGCGCAAGGTTGTACGCGGCATCCAGGTGCGTCAGCACCTCGCGCTCGAACCGCGCCGTCATCGCGTCGTCGGCCAACCTGTCTCCCGTGACAGACCTAATGACTGCGCCGCGCGGCCGGATATTCCCGGAATAAGCGCGGCGCGCCCGCAGTCTAGTCCATCACAACCTCGCGAAATGGAGGCGACATGGACGGCGAACGCTTGAGCAGGCGGGATTTCATGAAGATTGCAGGCCTGGGCGGGCTCGTGTTCGCCTCCGGGCTTCCGGGTTGCGCGACCCGTGGCCAGGCTGGCGCGCAGAGCGATTTCTTCTTCGTGCAGCTCTCCGACGTGCACTGGGGCTACAACAATCCCAAGGTGAACCCGGAGGCGAGGACCTCGCTACGCCGCGCGATCGCCGCTGTGAACCGCCTCGAGGAAAAGCCGGATTTCGTCGTTTTCACCGGCGATCTCACCCAGACCACGGACGATCCGAAGGTGCGCCGCCAGCGCCTGGCGGAGTTCCGCGAGCAGGCGGCCGAGCTGAAGGTCCCTGCCGTTCGCTTCTTCGCCGGGGAGCACGATGCGTCGCTCGATCGCGGCGAGGCGTACCAGGAAGTGATCGGCGGGCCGCTGCGCTACACGTTCGACCACAAGGGCGTGCACTTCATCGTGCTCGACAACACGTCCGATCCGGCGCCGGTGCTCGGCGCGGCGCAGGTCGAGTGGCTCAAGGCAGACCTCGCGCAGCGCAAGGCGGACGACCCGATCGTGGTGCTCACGCACCGCCCGCTGTTTCCGCTGCTGCCGCAGTGGGACTGGGCGACGCGCGACGGCATGGCAGCGGTCGAGGCGCTGCTGCCCTATCGCAACGTCGTGGTGTTCTACGGCCACATCCATCACGAGCACCATCACCGGACCGGCCACATCGAGCACCACGCCGCGAGGTCGCTGATGTTCCCGCTGTCGCCGGTCGGCACGGCTGCGCAGAAGACCCAGCTTCCCTGGAATCCTGCCCAGCCTTTCGACGGGCTCGGCTTCCGCGGCATCCACGCGAGTGCGACCGGCGCAGCGCCGCGCGTGCGCGAGCAGCCCCTGGCCGAGGCATGATCCGCGCTTGCCGCAAGGCGCTCGCCGCAGCGTTGCTCCTCGGCGCGGCCGGCGCCTACCGCGCTGCCGCGGCCGTGCCCGAGCGCATCGCGCTGGGCGCGGCGAAGTTCGCATTCAGCGCCGCGGAGATCCGCGTCCGCAAGGGCCGTCCGGTGACGCTGGTCCTGAGCAGTGCCGACTTTCCGCACGGGTTCTCCATCCCGGATTTCGGCGTCCGGGTGGATCTCGTCCCGGGCAAGACCGTGGAGCTCACGTTCACGCCCGATCGCGCCGGCCGCTTCGTTTTCCTCTGCGACAACTTTTGCGGAGAGGGTCACGATCGGATGACCGGTATCGTCGTCGTGACCGAGTCCTAGGGCAGGGCGGCGGGCGGCAGGCGCTTCTCCTCGTAGCAACCGGCAAACTCGGGCATCATGTCGCCCGCAAAAGCCATGAATCGACGAGGCCAGGGAGGCGACGATGTCGTTCGTTCGAAGATTCCAGGTGCTTTGCCTGGCACTCGCGCTGTCCTGGGGCGCCGCCGTGCAGGCCGCTGAGCTCCAGATCCTCGCGGGCGGCGGCATCGCGGCCTCGTTGCGCGAGCTCGCGGCGGCATTCGAGAGCGCGACCGGCCACAAGCTCGTCATTCGCTTCGGTACCACTCCGGAGCTGATCAAGATGGCCGCGACCGGCGGGCCGTTCGATCTTGCGGTCGTACCGGTAGACGTGATGAAAGATGCCGCGACGCGCGCCCGGTTCGCGCCCGGAGAGACCGGAATTGCCCGCGTCGGCCTCGGCGTTGCGGTCCGCGCGGGCGCGCCCAGGCCCGACATCCGCACGCCCGAAGCGCTGAAGCAGACGCTGCTCGAGGCGCGATCGATTGCTTCGATTCCCGAAAGCGCCACTGGCTACCTGCTCGCGCGAATCTTCGAGCGGCTCGGCATCACCGAGGAGATGAAGGCGCGGATCAAGCCGCAGCCCACGCCCGCACGGATCGTCGAGTCGGTTGCGAAAGGCGAGACCGACCTGGGCGTATTTCTGACGAACGTGCTGACCGCACCGGGCGTGGACGTCGTCGGCCCGTTCCCTCCCGAGCTGCAGCTGGAAGTCGTCTACACCGCAGCGGTCGCTGCGAGCACGAAGGAAGCCGAAGCCGCCAAGGCGTTCATCGCCTACCTCACGACTCCCGGTGCCGCAGCGGTATTCCGGGTGAAGGGAATGAATCCGGGTTGAGGCGCGCGCCGGCCGCAGACGCGATCAGTCGATCGGCCACGGCATCGTCTTCGGCAACGTCGTCGCTGCGGCCGCGTCGGGCTCAGGTCCGCGCGCGGTCTGGTCGACGATCCGCCACCACGGCTCGACGCCTGGCGCGCGCGTTGCCTCGACCGGCTCGCCGAGGCGCGGCATCAGCAGTTGCGCACCCGCTTTCGGGCCTCGCTCCAGCAACACTTCTGCAGGCTGGTCCCAGGCATGCATCGCGAGGCAGAACGTGCCCCAGTGGATGGGCAGGAAAGCGCCGCCGCCGAGCATCGCGAGCGCCTTGAGCGCATTTTCCGGCCCGAGGTGCATGTCGCCCCACGCAGGATGCAATCCGCCCACCTCGAGCATCACCAGGTCGAACGGCCCGAGCCGCTCGCGGATCGTGCGGTATTCGGTCGTGAGGCCGGTATCGCCGCTGAAGAACACAGAGTGCCGCTTCGAGCGGATGACGAGCGAAGACCATAGCGTCGCATTGCGGTCTTTCAGGCCGCGTCCGGAAAAATGTTGGGACGGCGCGGCGGTCACCGTGACTTCACTATTCCCCACGCGGTGCGATTCCCACCAGTCGAGCTCGACGATGCGCTCCCGACGCACGCCCCACGCCTCGAGGTGCGCGCCGACGCCGAGCGACGTGACGAATGGCACGTCGGTCTTGGCGAGCACGCGAATCGTCGGGTAGTCGAGATGATCGTAGTGGTCGTGCGACACGACCACGAGATCGACCGGCGGCATCGAGCGCAGCGAGACGGGGATCGGCTGAAAGCGCTTGGGACCGATGAGCCCCGACGGCGACGCGCGCGGTCCCCAGACCGGATCGGTCAGCACGCGCACGCCGCCGATCTCGATCAGCACCGTCGAATGGCCGAGCCAGGTCGCGCGCAGCCCGCTTTGCGGCGGCTTCTGCCATCCCTCGAGCGGGCTCATCGAGGGCAGCGGCCCGCGCGGCACGCGGCGCGAGCCGCCGCAAAGAAACTCCGTAAGCGTCGGCATCGGCGTATTCGCATCGCGCAGGCCCGGCAGGATCGGGTGCACGTTGCGGAACCGCTCGCCCTTCCAGCGCGGCGAATCCTTCATGCGCTCGAGCCGCGCGCCCGTCGATTTTCCGCCCAGGGATTTCATGGTCTGCAGGGGTCTATGTTATACGGCAGGCGTACGAATCGGGAGACGCCCATGAACGACAAAGCGCTGCGAGTCATCGCGTCCTGCGGGCTCGTCCTAGGAACGGTTCTTGGAATCGCGGGCACGTTTGCGGCGCCGCCGATGCGCGGGCTCGCGTGGGGCCTCGATGGCACTGCGCTGGTCGTCGCCAGTGCGCTGCTGACCCTGCATCATTTCCGCAAGGGGCAGGACCTCGTCGCGGCGGGATTCATCGTGTTTGCCATCGGGCAGGCACTGATTCTCTCGGGCGCCATCATGGATCCGGCCGATGTCGTCTCGTCCTTTGCGACCGGAGCAGGGCTGTGGGCAGCCGGATTGGCGCTCATCAGTGCGCCGGCGGTCATGCCCGGGCTCGTGAGAATCCTCGGGCTCATCTCGGCGGTGCTGTTCGCAATCGTCGCGTTGCAGGTATTTTCCGGCTCGCCGCTCACGGCGATCGCAAGGCCGCTGCCGCTCTTCGCCTATCCTTTCTTTGCAGCCACGCTGCTGTGCTGGGCGTGGGTATACCTGCGGGAGCCCGGATGATCCTGGAGTCGGCAGTGCTGGATGTGAAGCCTGGCGAGACGCGAGAGTTCGAATCTGTGTTCAGCCGCGCGCAGCGCATCATCGCCGCATCGCCCGGATATCTGTCGCACGAGCTGCAGCGCTGCATCGAGAAACCGCACCGCTACCTTTTGCTCGTGCGCTGGCAGACTCTCGAAGATCACACGGAAAGGTTCAGGAAATCCGCGCCGTACCAGGAATGGAAAGAATTGCTGCATCATTTCTACGATCCGTTCCCTGTCGTCGAGCACTACGAGGCTGTCTCCGGATTGAGCGCCGCCGCGCGGCGGGTCCGCTGAAATTACTTGACTGAGTCAAGTAATCAGCCGGACACTGGCGGTACACCCGCGCGGGAGGGCAAAATGGCTGCGAGTCCGGCAGGTCACCAGGTCCAGGCACTGCGGAGCTTCAACCGCTTCTATACGCAACAGATCGGCGCGCTCGAAGAGGGGCTGCTCGCGACGCCATACACGCTGGCGCAGGCGCGCGTGCTCTTCGAGCTCGGCACGCGCAAGGCCGCCTCGGCGAGCGAGATCGCGGGCGCGCTCGGGCTCGACCACGGCTACCTGAGCCGCATCGTCCAGGCCTTTTCCGCGCAGCGCCTGGTCACGCGCGCGAAATCCGCCCGCGACGGACGTCGCGCCGTGATCACGCTGACCCCGAAGGGCCGCAAGGAATTCCAGACGCTCGACCGCAAGTCGCGCAGCGAAGTCTCGGCGCTGCTCGCGCGCCTGCCGGGCGCGCGGCGCACACAATTGCTCGCATCGCTGCGCGACGTGGAATCGATCATGACCGACCGAAAGCGCAGCCGCGGCGGCGAGATCGTCGTCCGTCCGTACGGCGTCGGCGACGTTGGCTGGGCGATCGAGCGCCACGCGCGCGTGTACGCCGACGAGTATCGTTGGAACGAGGAGTTCGAGGCGCTCGTTGCGAGCCTGTTCGCGAAGTTCGCGACCACGCACAACCCCGCGAAGGAGCGGTTCTGGGTCGCCGAGCTCGACGGGGAGCGAGTCGGATGCGTGTTCGTCGTAC
>DASYPC010000330.1:0-4841 GCA_036007105.1 Burkholderiales bacterium
TTCCGGCGTACTCCGCAACGCGCCGCAGCTCCCTGGGGAACGGCATTGCATCGAGCATGACGATGGTCTGGATGATGTGCTCGTTGATCTTGAACCGCTCCTCCTCGGAGAGCGTGCCGCGGGCGATGCACAGGTTGTAGACCTCGCCGAAGTTGTAGAGGTATTGCGGCACCTTGACCTTGAAGCCGTATTTGGGATCGAGCGCCTTGTCGACGCCGCGCGGAAGGATGTGGTGCGGCGCGTCGGCGAGCAGATGCTCGGTCGCCGGCAGCTTCGCCGGCGGCGTGCTTTCGTAGCGCCGCAGTTCCTCGTGCGAAAGGCCGAGCCGGTCGTCGAAATTGCGCAGCCACGCCTGGCCAGCGATCTTGCGCACGCGCTCCACCCGCTCGGGCGCCATGAACTCGCCGCCGATGTTGCATTCCGCGATGAACGCGAAATCCGCGGCGAGTTGCTCGCGGCATTCCTCGAAGCGGCGCCGCGCGGTCTCCTCGTCGACGCCATCGCGCACGCTCTTCAGGCGTTCGATCTCGGCGTCGCGCAGCAGCACTTCGAACCGCGTGCGGATCTCGTGGATGCGGTTGTGGATGATCTCGAGCTTGGTCGCCTTGTCGACCACGTATTCCGGCGTCGTCACCTTCCCGCAATCGTGCAGATACGCGCCGACCCGGAATTCGCGCCACTCCTCGTCCGTGCGAAAACCGAAGTCGGCGAGGGGGCCGGATTGGACTCTTCCCGCCTCGTCCGCAAGCATCAACGCAAGCTCCGGCACCCGCTCGCAGTGGCCGCCGGTGTACGGGCTCTTGGTATCGATCGCGCCCGCGACCAGCCTGATCATGGAATCCATCAGTGCCTTCTGCGCGTCGAGCAGGTTGAAGTTCTCCAGCGCCACCGCGGACTGCGAGGCGAGCGCCTCCATGAAGCCGCCGATCGTGCGCGAGAACGGGATGATTTTTCCGCTGTCGTCCATCGCATTCACGTACTGAAGTAGGCCGGTTACTTCGCCCTTGCGAGGTGAGAGCGGGATGGTGATCATCGAGACCGTGCGATAGCCGGACTCCTCGGCGAAGCGCTGGGTGCCGCTCATGTCGAACCGGCTCTCGCTGTAGACGTCGTCGATGAACACGGTTTCGCCGTGCAGCGCCACGTAGGTCGAGGCGAAGTTCTCGATCGGCCTGCCGTGCTCGTCGTAGAGCGGAATCTCGAGCCGCGGCAGCCCGATCTCGTTCGTGCGCAGCGCGAACCGGAGCGTGCCCTCGCCGGTTTTCAGGTACATCGTCCCCGCGTCGCAGTTGGAGAGCTCCTTGCCGGCGAACAGGATGTGGCGCAGCAGCTTGTCGCGGTCGCGCTCGCGCGAGAGCAGGATCCCGCTCTCGACCAGTTTTGCGAGCTTCTGCTCGGCCACGGTGAGCGAATGGGTGCGCTCGCGCAGCGTGTCCTTCATCACGGCTTGCGCTTCGCCGAGCGCGTTCACCTCATAGAGAATCGAGCTCACCGGCTTCACTTTCCCGGAGAAATCCAGATTCTTGATGCGCTCCGAATCGCTCGCCAGCGTAGCGAGCGAGCGCCCGACGCGGCGCGAGCCGACGACGGCCAGCGGGACCATGACCGCGAGGACCGCGAGCGTCACGAGGATGACCTGGTTGCGCGCCGCGACGATCGGTCCCGAGAACTCGCTCATCGGCGCGAACGTGCCGATGCGAAAGTCGGTGCCCGGCGCGGGCGAGTACACGCGGCGCGCGAAGACGTAGCGTTCGCCGAGCACGGTCACGATGCGCGCGCCATGCGTCTCGGTTCCCTGCCAGTTCTTGAGCACTGCGAGGTGCGGGCTGTCGATGCCGCCCGCGGGAGTCAGGGGCGCCACGTTCCTGAGGCGGTACGCTTCGGACGGGGCGCGCGACGCGATCACGCGGTTGGCGTGATCGAGGATCACGATCACGCTCTCCGGCGTGAGCGACAACCGGGAGAGGAAATCGTTGAGAGCCGCGAGGCTGAGATCGGCGCCGACGACCCCTGCCCTTCCGGGCAGCGAACTCGAGACCGTGATGCCGAGCTGCTGCGACGAGGCGAAGACATACGGGTCGGTGACCGCGACCGTCTTGCTCTTCTTGGCGCTGCCGTACCACGGCCGCTGCGTCGGAAAATAGTCCGTCGGGCCGGAGCGCGATCCGATCGTCTTGCGGTCGGGCGACCAGAATTCCCAGGACTCCTCGCGGCCGGCGCCGTTGCGCACGATCTTGCGCACCGCGAACCGCGCATCCGTGGGCGCGGAGAGCAGTTCCCGCACGCGCGGGTCGTTGCGCAGGCTCAGGACCTGCAGGAAATCGTCGTTGTCGAGTCCCAGGTAGGCCGAATAGAGGCTTGCCTCGCTGTCGAGCTGGGTGAAGAACATCGGCAGCATGTCTTGTGCGTTGAGCGAGCCTTCTCCGTTCCTGGCGCGCGCCTGAGCGGCGACCGCGCGGCTCGTGCCGCCGATCAGGCCGCGCAGGCTCTCGGCGGCCGTCTGCGCGATCAGCGCGAAGCGCTCCTTCGCGTCTTCCTCGGCCATGGCGTTGAACTTGCCGATGACGACGTATAAGAACAGGGCGGTCAGCGCGACGACGAAGATGAGCAGCGAAGCCACCGCCCAGTGGTGGAATCTGAGTCTTAGATCGGAGACGTCGAGCGACATAGGCCCTCTCCCGTTTGCGACAACCCTGCTCGACCATCCTATAGGATGCGTGCTGCGGACTCTGTCAGGAATACTTGAAAGGGCGTGACGATGACGAGACAAGTGGCCAATCTCGTCGCCAACCTGCTTGGCAATCAGAAAGAGGGAGCGTTCGCGGCGACGTCGGTGTTCGTGAAGAAAGGAAGGCGAGTGAGCGTAGTGCGGACGACCGTCACCGGCGACGGCGGGCGCCTGATCGCGGACGTGACGACGAGCCACGTCCCGGCGCAGTAGCAGGAACTGCGGCCGCTAGCGGCGATTGAAGGTCAGATTGCAGGCGCGATCGAGGAACTTGCCTTTGCCTTCGTAGCGATCACCGGAGAACCTGCCCTCGACGGAAGCGGCGAAGCTGGTATTCGAGTCGCGGAATATGTTCCCCGTCAGCCGCAGGTTGCCATCCGGCTGGGGCACTCCGGTCAACAGTCTGTAGCCAGGTTGCCCAGGTTTGTTCGCCTGCACCTCGAAACCCTTTGCGGAATAGCTGACGAACGCGGGAAAACTGCGATCGGGATCTTTGCCACCGGAGCAAGCAAACGTCCCCGTCCACTGCCCGTCGTAGGAGCGCGTCGAACCCGCGGTCCGGGCGGCGGGCGCCGGCTGCGCAGCCACGGTGGTCTGTACAACGCCTGTTGCGCGGACCATGCTCATCGTGCAATCGCGGTTGCCGAATTTGCCGCGGCCATCGTAGCGCTCCGTGGAAACCTTGCCGCCAAAGGACATCTCGAACGGCCGCCCAAGAAAAGCCTTGCGTATCGAATACCCGCGGCCCGACATTTGCAGATTGCCGTCGGCTTGCGGCGTCCCTGTCATCGTCAAGGAGCCGGGCTCCTGCGGCTTGCCGCGCTGCATCTCGAACTTTCCGGCCGAGAACATCACCGGTACTTCGAACTTCTCCGCCGGAAATTCCTGGAACGCCGCGCAACTGAACGTCGCTTTCCACGCCCCGGCGTAGGACGGGCTCGCCTTGACGGGGATCGGCTTCGCTACGCTCGCGGATTTGGCGGCAGCCTCGGCCGTTCGACGCGCTTCGACGGCGGCCGCGAGCTCTGCATCGGCCTTGCGCCGCGTGGATTCGGCGTCCGCACGCGCTGCGGCGACTTGCGATTGTGCGCGCGCCAGCGATTCCGCCGCGCGTTGTTCTTCGAGCGCACGCTTGGCTGCCGCCGCCGAATCCGTAGCCGCTACTGCGGCCTTCTTCGCCTCCTCGAGCTCCGCGCGCGCCTTCGCAATCTCCGCGTCGGCCCGTGCTTTGGCAGCCTCCGCGTCGAGTTTCGCCTTCGCTTCCTCGGCCTGCCGGGCCGCGGATTGTTGCGAGGCATACCAGGTCGCTCCGGCGCCCAGCACGACCACCGCTAGCCCCGCGGCGACCCACGGCAGCGGCGAGCCTTTCTTCTTGCGCGCAGGCGGCGTCGCGCGCTTGTCGCGATCGACCCGGTCCGCGCGCACCGGCCGGTCGATGTTCTTCAGCGATTGCTCGCCGAGATCGCTGAAGCCGAGGTCGAGCTTGCCCGCGATCTGGTCGTACACGCTCGACGAGACATAGATGTTTCCCGGCTCGGCGATGCTCTCGAGCCGGGCCGCGACGTTCACGCCGTCGCCGAGCAGGTCGTCGCCCTTCACCATCACGTCGCCCAGGTTGACGCCGATGCGGAATTGCATCCGGCGATCCTCCGGGAGCGAGTCATTGCGCGTCTTCAGCGCGTCCTGCACCTCGACCGCGCAACGCACGGCCTGTGTGGGGCTCGCGAATTCCGCGAGCACGCTGTCGCCCGCGGTGTTGACGATGCGGCCTTCGTGGAACTGGATGATCCCGTCGATCACCGCGCGATGCGCGGCGAGGATCTTCATCGTTCCCTCTTCGTCGGTCGCCATCGCGCGGCTGTAACCGACCGCGTCCGCGGCGAGAATCGCGGCGAGCTTCCGCTTGACCGGAGGGGAGGTCATGGGTGCGGGCGGATTATAGGACCGGGTATTCAGCGAATGCTTGACGATTCCGTCAGTTCGCGCAACTGGGTAAAGATCGCGTCGCGGGCGCGGAAAGCGACCCAGCGGTGGCCGGCACCCTCGACCATCAACAACCGCTTCGGCCCGCGCGCCGCCTCGTAGAGCCGCCGCGCCATGTCCGGCGGAACGA
>DASYPC010000331.1:0-4835 GCA_036007105.1 Burkholderiales bacterium
CCTGCGCAAATGCAACGAGCGCGTCCATTCGCTAGTAGATGCCGAGCAGGCGGTAGAGCGCGACCGTCGCGTGCTCGAACACGCCCTTGCCGCGATCGAGCGGCATCTGCGAAAGCTTGACGAAGAAATACAGCGTGCCGACCGAGCCGAGAATCGAGATCAGGCTGACCGTCAGCGGCTTGCGAATGTCGCCGAGCACGAGCCAGCCTGCGATGAAAACCGGCGTGGCCCATGCGATGCCGATGAGCGGGATCGCGATTCCGTAGGCAACCAGCAGCGCGATCGCGCCGATCGAGCGCGCCTCGTGGTACTCCTCGCCTTTCTCGGCTTCGCGCGGCTGGCGGAGCGACAGCACCTCGAGCAGGTTCACCAGCGCGAGCAGCGCGCCGGCCGCCGCCGCCGAAAGCAGCATTGCCTTCGGCCAGGTGACGGGGCTTACGACACCGCGCGCCATCGCGGCGAAGTCCACGCCGGGTGCGATATGAAAGAACGCAAAGACGATGCAGACCACGGCCGCGGCGAGCGGCAGGGCGACGCGGAAGGCTGCGCGCGGGGAGACGGCCATTGGCCGTGCTCGTCCGCTACTTCGCCAGCCCGAACTGCTTCATGAACGCCTGTACCTCGCGGAAGTTCTTCTCCACGAAGGCTTGGCTCTGCTTGTGGTCCATGCGCTCGACGCAGGTATAGGTCTCCGCGCAGAACTTCTTCCACTCGGCCGTGTCGAGCGCCTTGCGCACCGCTTCGTCGAGCGCCGCGACGATCGGCGCGGGCACTTTCGCCGACGCGACGATGCCGCGCCAGTTCGGCAGGTCGATGTCATGGCCGAACTCGGAGGAGGCCGGTGTCTGGGGGAACGCCGGGTGGCGCTTGGGCCCGAAGACGACGAGCGGCAGGTACTGCTTCGACTCGAGGAAGCTCACGACGTCGCCCGGCTCCTCGAACAGCAGCTCGCTGTGACCGCCCAGCGGCGAGGCGTAGCGCTCGCCGGGCTTGGCGAAGGGAACGTTGACCATCTGCACGCCCTTGGTCGCGAGGTACTTGATCGCGACGTCGTCCAGCGTGCCGTACCCGGCGGTCGCGACGCGGATCTTGCCCGGGGTCGCTTTCGCCATCTCGAGCAACTGCTTGTAGCTCTGGATCTTGCTGCCCTGCGGCGCGAACAGCATCGACGGCGAAGATTGCGACACCGAGATCACGGCGAAGTCCGATACCTTCATCGTCCCGAGCCCGCTGAGCCATGCCGAGATCGTGAGTCCCGTCATCGTGCCGATCGTGTAGCCGTCGGGCGTGCTGCCGAGCACCTTCTGCAGGCCGGCGTTTCCGGAGGCGCCGGCGACGTTCGCCACGGGCACCGGCACGCCGAGCACCGGCTCGACGAGCTTCGCCACCGTCCGGCCCAATCCATCGGCGCCGCCCCCGGGGCCGAAATTGACGATCATGTCGACCGGCCGCGCCGGAAATTTCTTTTCCTGCGCCGCCGCGCCCGCCATTGCGGCGAGCAGCACCACCGCGCACGCCAGACGCAACATCGCTCCCTCCTCTCCGGAACGCTTCGCTATGCCTTCAGCCCCAGCGCATCGATCGCGGAACGCGAGAAGAAGTTGATGCGCGTCTGCTCGTCGATGTCGGGGTAGTTCTTCAGGTAGCGCACGACGCCGGACACGCCGCTCGAATCCCAGTGTGGGTAGTCGCTCGTGCAGGCCATGTTCTCGCCCTTGAACCACTCCATCGTTTCGCGCAGCAATGCTTCTTCGGGCTCGAACGAGCAGATGACGCACTGGCGCTTGAAGTACTCGGACGGCGGGATCGTCAGCCCGATCATCTCCTTCGGACGCGCGGTGTAGTGGTTGTCGAGGCGGAACAGCAGGTACGGCACCCACGTCGCCCCCGCCTCGGCGAACAGGATCTTCAGCTTCGGATGGCGCTCGAGCACGCCGTAGCCGATCAGGCCGGCGATGCCAGCCGCCATCTCGAGCGGATGCGACATCGCGTGCGCGATCCAGTACCGGTCGTACTTGTAATCGGTGCTGTAGGTGGCGTTGTAGGTTCCGGTCGCCTCGTGGAACAGCAGCGCCATCCCCAGGTCGGTCATCGTCTTCCACACGATGTCCCAATCCTCGTTCCAGTAGCGCACGCCCTGCATCACGTTGGGGCGCATCCAGACCGCAGTGGCGCCGAGCTTGCGGCAGCGCTTGATCTCCTCCACGGCCCACTTCGGATTCAGCGGGATCGATACGCACCAGAGGTGGCGCTTGCCGGTGGCGAAATCCTTCGCCGTCCAGTCGTTCAGCGCGCGCATCACGGCGTACTGGAAGTCCCAGTTCTGGATGTCGGGGGTGAACAGGCCGAGCGTCGGAAACCAGACCGCGCAGTCGATTCCCGACAGATCCATGTCGATGTCGCGGTACTGGTAGCAGTGCTCGTGCGCGTGCTGGTACGAGAGTCCTTCGCCGCGCGGCCGCTGGTCGCCGCAGCCTTCGGTGCGGCCGGGTCCCCAGCCGCTCATCTTCTGGTAGACGCGACCCTCGATCATCAGGCGCGGCGCGCCGCGGTTGTCGGTGACCGGCTTGGGCGCCATGTGCTCCCATTCCTTGTCGAGGTACTTCGTGAACGCCTCCGGCGGCTCGATGAGGTGCCGGTCGCAGTCGACGACGAAATACTCCTTCCCGAGCTTCTTGCTCGGCGAACGGTACGCGTCTTCAACCGCCTTGTAGCGGTCGACGACTTTCTCTTTCAACGCTGCTTCAGCCATGTGCGAATTCCTTTCCGTTCGACTACATGATGTGGTCCATGAGCAGGCGCTCGACGACTTTTCCGCCGATGACGTGCTCGCGCAGGATCTCCTCGGCGTCCTCGGCCGTGGGCACGTGGTACCAGACCGCCTCCGGGTAAACGACGACCGTGGGGCCGTACTCGCAGTGCTCCATGCAGCCGGCGCGGTTGATGCGAATCTCATCTTCGTTCAGGCCGGCCTTCTTCGCGCCTGCCTTCAGCGTCTTGAAGATCTCCTCCGAGCCGCGGGCTTTGCAGCAGCCGCGCGGATGGTCGGGGGCGCGCTCGTTGAGGCAAACGAAGATGTGTCGCTTGAAGCCGGCTTTTTTCATGGGGGAACGATATACGCTGGCGGGGGCTCGCGCTGTCAAGTAGTTGACAGTGCTAGGAAACCTTGCGGACGCGGCACAGCAGGGTCTTCAGGTTGGTCTGGTCCGAGATCGGATCGCGCTGCGACTTGTCGGTGAGGAAGTTGACCGAGCGCCACGGATGGAACGGCTGGCGCTCGCCCCAGCCGATCGGCACGAACACGCTGGTCTCGCGGATGTTCGTGGTGATCCATGCAACCGCCTCGATGGCGCCATGCGCGGTCTCGA
The DNA here is from genome assembly GCA_036007105.1 of Burkholderiales bacterium. Classification (GTDB taxonomy): domain Bacteria; phylum Pseudomonadota; class Gammaproteobacteria; order Burkholderiales; family SG8-39; genus 2-02-FULL-66-14. The sequence goes on from DASYPC010000331.1 coordinate 3,369, forward strand.
TGCGAACCCGCTCGCCATCGGCGACGCCCGCGCGGGCTGCGCTCGCGGGGTGGATCTGCACGTACAGGTCCGGCCACATTTCCTGCGCCTGCCACGCGTAATGCGTCCAGCTGTGGAAATGCGGCGCCGGCGGCCGGCCGGTGACCAGCTCGAGGTTGAATCCCTGCTCGCGCAGTCGCGCGCCGGGAGAATCGGCGCCGGGCTGGCGGATCGTCGCCGGCGACGCGCTGACGCGCCCCTTGTGGAACGGCGTGATCACGCCGGGCTCGTCATCGCCGTGCGCGAATTCGACGTACGGCATGTCGAGCAACTGCTCGCGCTCGCTGTAGAACTCGGGCAGCGCCGAGAGGCCCATGACGCGAAACTTCTCTTCCATGGCCGCGGTGTAGAACTCGAGCTTGCCGCTCGGTGTCGGAAACCGCTTGCCGGGATGGCCGGGCGCAGAGGTGCCTTCCAGGAACAGCGTTTCCTGCTCCGCATCGCCTTCCTGCGCCACTGGAAAGCGCACCCAGCGCCAGGGCACGGAGTGCAGGCGCTTCTGCGTGATGCCGCGCAGCTGGTCGTTGGCGATGCACATCTCGTCCCAGAACAGCGCCGGATCCTTGTAGCGATCCTTGAGCACGTCGTCGTACCCAAAGCGCTTGCCGAGCTCGATCCAGATCCAGTCGTCCGATTTCGCCTCGCCCGGCGGCTCGATCATCTTGTCGATCCAGACCACGCGCCGGTCATCCGTCGAGCGGCCGATGTCGCCCTTTTCGATGCCCGTCGCGCACGGCAGCACATAGTCCGCGAACGCCGAGGTCTCATTCTCGAACAGATCGATGTGAACCAGCAGATCGAGCGCGAGAAACGCTTCGCGCGCCACGTCCTGGCCGGGCCAGTTCGACATCGGGTTGTTGCAGGTTACCAGCGCCTTGATCGGATACGGGCGCCCTTTGCGCATCGCCTCGATCCATCCCGCGGGGCTGCGCCGCACCATCGGACGCTCGGGGACCTGCTGCCGGTTCGCCGGCGCATTCGCCGAGATCGGCGCGCCGATCGACAGATTGAGGAAGGCCGCACCAGGGCGGCCCCAGTTGCCGGTGAGGGCGGCGAGAAACATCAGCGCGCGGTTCGTCTGCGCTGCGTTGGTGTGCTGGTTGATGCCGCGGCTCGCGAACAGCACGCAGCCTTCGGCCGCGGCGATTTCCGCCGCGAGCTTGCGGATGTCTTGCGCGGAGATCCCGGTGAGCGGCGCCGCCCATTCCGGCGTGTAGCCGCGCTCGAAGATGAAATCGCGCCACGGCTGCCAGCCTTCGACCCAGCGCTCGCAGAACTCGAGATCGTGCAGGTTCTTCGCCAGGATCTCGTGCGCCAGCGCGAGCGCGAGCGCAAGATCGGTGCCGCTGCGGATCGGCAGCCAGCGATCGGCCTTGCTCGCAGTGACCGTGTAGCGCGGATCGACGACGACCATGCGCGCGCGGTTCT
>DASYPC010000332.1:0-9784 GCA_036007105.1 Burkholderiales bacterium
GCGTGGTTCCGCTCGCCGGATTTTCCCCCGATCAGCATGCCGGCGGAACGTTTCGCGCCGAGGACTCTGGCCGAGGCGCTGATGTTTCCGCTGCGGATCGCCTCGCCAGACAGCATGATCTACGCGGAGATCAGCGCGCCGGACCTGCGTTTTGCGGCGCTCGTCGCGCTCGCCGCCGCGGTGGCCGCAAGCGCGCTCGTCCGCCGCAGTCGTTCTTCGGCAGCATCCGCGACCGCGCTGGCGAGCGCGGATCTTCGGCTGCTCGGCTTCTTCGCCCTCGGTTGCGCGGCCTGGGTCGCGAGCTCCGCAAACGGCCGCTACGGGATGTTCGTGCTCCTGCTGGTCGGGCCGCTCGTCGCGCGGCTTGCCGATCGGCTGCTTCCGCTTCGAGTGGCGCGCGGCGCGTTGCTGATTCTGCTCGTCGCGCAGGGCGTCGCTTGCGCGCTCATTTCTCCTCCCAGGTGGTTCATGACTGACCTGTGGTCGGACCGCTGGTTTCCGTACGAGGTGCCCGAGCGCGGGACGCGCGAGCCTGCGCTCTACCTGACGGTCGAGACGCAGACGATGAGCGTCATCGTGCCGTTCCTGCACCCGGCCTCGTCCTTCATCAACTTGCGCGGCCAGCATAGTCTCGAGCACGGCGCAGCGCGCCTGCGGGCGCTGCTCGCACAGCACAAGGGCAGCGTGCGCACGATCGGGCGTGCATTGCGTCTGCAGCGCGATGGCCGGCCGCGGCCCGGCATCATCGAGCTGTACGATTCGACCCTGCTGCGCCACGGCTTTCGCGTGGATGCGCAGGATTGCTTCCGGGTCGCGTGGCGGCCCCGGCGGTACGATTGGCTTTCGCAGTTCGCGAACGTGCTCGTGACCGAGGATGCCGGAGTGCGCGAATCGAACGTCGCGCTCATCTCGTGCGCGTTGCGCCCGGGAAGCCTGAGCCCTGCCGAAGTCGAGGAGGAACGACGCATCACGGCCTTGTTCGATCGCCTGGAACGCGCCTGCCCGGGAGTCCTGCGCGGGCAGACTGCATTCACCGAAAAGATCGGCAAGGAGTGGTCGCGCAGCTATGCCGGCCTGGAAGCGCGAGTCGAGACCAGCCAGGGCGCGCTGGTGCTCGTGCCGTTCTTCAAGCTGCGGTACCAGTTTCTCGGCACGGTCGCGGAATGGGAAACGGGCGTACCGCCTGCGATGCAGAAGGCATGCCGGGAAGGGCTGCCGCAGTGAGCAGGGCGGCGCCGCGGATCTGGCAGCCGGACTGGTATGTGTTGCGGGAGCTCGCGCGGGCGATTCGCGAGACGCTGCCGCAGCTGGAACTCAAGGGCGCGCGCGTGCTCGACTACGGTTGCGGCGAGCGTCCCTACGAAGCCTGGTTCGCCGCGGCAGGCGCCCGTTACCAGGGCGCGGACCTCGACGGCTCGCACGAGATCAGGATTACGACAAGCGGCACGCTCGACGCAGGGAACGAAAGCGTCGAGGTCGTGACCTCGTTCCAGGTGCTGGAGCACGTCTGGGATGTATCCGGCTATCTCTCCGAGGCGCATCGAGTCCTTGCGCCCGGCGGCTGGCTGCTGCTGTCGACACACGGGACGTGGCTGTACCACCCGCATCCAGGCGATTTTCGGCGCTGGACCGTGGACGGGCTGAAGCGCGAAGTAGAGGCCGCTGGCTTCGCTCTGGTCTCGATGCGACCCGTCGCCGGGCCCTTGGCCTGGACCACCGTGCTGCGCTCGCTCGGCTGGTGTCACGTCCTCGGCAGGATTCCTCTTGTCGGCGGCGCCCTGTCCGCGATGCTGGCCACGCTGTTTGGCCTTAAGGCCTGGCTCGAGGACCGCGTCACGCCCGCATCGGCCACCCGCGACAACGCGTGTGTCTACGTCGGCTTGTTCCGTCGCGTGCCCTGACGATGGTGATCGGACGCTTTCTCGGGGTCGGCCTTGCCTGCGCGGTCCTGCACAACCTGGTCATGATCATGGGAGACGTCGCGGGATGGCACTACGCCGCATCCTCGGTCGTCTCGCTTCTCGTCGTCACCGTGTTCGGCTACCAGCTCCATAGCCGCTGGACATTTCCAGATGCCGCGAGAGGCCGCACGTCGTTCCTGCGTTACGCCGTCACGGTGAGCGCCAACTATCCGCTCTCGCTGCTCGGCTTGTTCGTGCTCGTCGATCTCATGGGCGCTTCGGTTCCGCTCGCTTCGCTCGTCGTCACCGTCGTCCTGCTCGCCTTCAATTTCACGGCGAACCGCTGGGCGTTGCGCCTGCGGCGCGGCGGAACATGACGGCAGGATCGATCGCGACGCTCGCACCGCCGCCATTGCCGGACTGGTTTCCGGACGAGGCCGTGCTTGCGCGGATGCTCGCGGAGCACCAGCCGGTCTACCGCTGGCGCCGGCCGCATTACATCGTTCAACTGCTGCGGGACCTGGCATTGCTGTTGCCCGGACGAAACTGCCGCATCCTCGACATTGGCGGAGGGAGCGGACTCGTCGCCGAGGCCATTGCGACACATTTCCCCGGAAAGAGCGTGACGGCGATCGACGTGGTCGACCGGTTTCTGCCTTCGCTGACCGTCGAGCGCAGGACTTTCGATGGCCGGACGATCCCTTGTGCGGATGGCGCATTCGACTGCGCGCTGTTCAGCAACGTATTGCATCACGTGCCGGGCGAGGCGCGCGTAAAGCTGGTCGCCGAGGCGCTGCGCGCGACCGGGGGTGCCTGCGTCGTGGTGAAGGACCATGTCGCCGATTCGGCGCTCGACCGCGCGCGGCTCGCATGGCTCGATTTCATCGGTAACCTGCCGTTCGGCGGCATGGTCCAGGCTACGTATCTTTCAGGGGCGGACTGGCACGAGCTCTTTGTCGGCGCGGATTGTTGCGGCGAGCGGCTTCCCGGTCTGCACTACAGGACAGGCGCCGCCGCGCTCGCGTTTCCGAACCGCCTCGAGGTGCTGTTCCGGCTTCGATCGGCGCCGCACACCTAGCAGCCGAGCGTGCGCCTTAGTCGATACGCCAGACCTGCCCGCGCGGGCCGTCGTAGACGCGGCGCGCCTGCGGATACAGCCTGCGCATCATCTCCTGGTCCCACCATGGGTCCCGGCTGAGCAGATACACCGTCGGCTCGCGCAGGAACGGGTCGTTCTGCACCAGGTCCTGGTCGTAGTAGTAGTCCCGATCGGGGCGAATGAAGACGAACTGCCGCGCGCCCTCGACATGCGGCGGGCGGCGCGCAAGATGCTCCGAGATGTAGTCGTGGATCTGCCACCCGCGCAACGCGGTGGCGAATACCAGGCTCAAGGTTGCCGCCGACGCGACCCAACCCCGCAGGGCCGCGCCGCCCTCCAGGCGCGCCGGCCAGAGTGCGACTGCCGCGGCGCCGAGGATCGGCAATGCACCCCATGCCGGATGGAGGTAGCGCGCTCCCCAACCATAGCCCTGGTCGAACCGGACGAAAACATATCCCGCGATGGTGACAACGAACGAAAGCGCGAGCAGGCTGAGATGAACGTTGCGCCGGCCCAACCACCATCCGAGCGCCGCGAGAATCGGCAATCCGGGTGCCGCCCACGCCCACAGCCGTACCAGCTCCCCGATCCGGCCGCCGATCGCATATTCCTGCGGAATACCGAACATGTACGACGACCGGTAAGTCCAGTACCAATAGAAATTGCCCAGCTCGTTGAGGAATGCGCCGTCCGATGGAAAAGGCGCCGCGAAGAGAAAGCCGTGCATGTCGCGGATAAAAGCCGCCCAGGCGAGGCCGATTACGAGGCCCGGGAGATAGCCGACAAAGAGCAGCGCGAGATTGCGCCTTCCCTCGGGCTGCATGCCGAACCACATGATCCACGGCAGCGCGAACAGCATGTGCGGCACCGGGTTGTGCAACAGCAGCGCGAGCGAGCCCGCGAGGCCGGCGTACACCAGGCCGCGGCGTCCGCGCTCGATCAGCAGCGACGCGTACAGCAGGTTGAGCAGCAGGTGCGCGGTCATCGGAAAGTACGACAGCGCGAACCCGCTGAAAGCCGGGGAAGCGGCGGCGAGCAGGATCGCCCAGCCGCCGGCCTGGGGACTCCGCGTCAGTCGCGACGCAAGCCGGGCGATCAGCACCAGCGAGAGCGATGCGAGCAGCGGGTTGCAGGCCCACGGGATTCCGAGACGCGTGAACGGCGTAAGCAGCAGCGCGAAGCCCGGCCAATAGATCGAGACGAAATCGCCGCTATGAGGATTCAGCATGATCCAGCGATAGCGGTAGAAGTCCGCCATCAGCCACGGCATCAGTTCGGGCGGCACCTCGCCCGTGAGCCGGCCTGCGGCGAAGATGCGGCTCTGCATCACCGTCAGATGCTCGTCGCCGGCGAGCGCGTGACCCTGCATGGCGAAAAGCGCTCCGGCGCAGAGCACGACGAAAGCGACTGCGGCGCTCGTCCAAGGGCGGCGTCCGATCGCTTCGACGAACGCAAGCGCCGGACGGTGCGTGGCCGGAACGCAGGCGATCCCGGCGAGTGCCACCAGCAGCGCGAGTCCGGCCATGTCCTGGCGAAAGAGCAGGTACCTGAAAATCCAGCCGCGCCACATCGGCATCGGGTACTGCGCGTAGTGCTGCACGTAAATCGCGGCAAGAACGCTCAGTACCGAAACGAGCAGGGTCATCCAGGACACCCAGCGGGTACGGAACTCGCTCACGGCAGGAATTGGATCAGCGCGCTTTCTTCGTTGCGTCGATCAGAAATTGCTCCAACGTCCGAACCGGAGCGAGATCCTCGAACAACACCTGTGATCGCTGCCCGATCTGCTGCGACATTGCTGCGCGGTATCCGGCATCCGTTGCAAGCCGGACGGCGAGGGCAATGTAGTCCTGTTGCGAGGCGACCACCAGTTCGCGTAGTCCCATGCGGTCGAGAATCCCGCTCGCGAATCTTCCGCGCATGAACCGGCCCTCCCAGGCGACGATCGGCAAGCCACGCCCCACGGCGTGCAGCGCAGTGTTGAATCCCGAGAAGCCAATCGTGTCCAGAAGCAACGTTGCTCGCGCCAGCATGCGGTGAAACCGGGGCTTGCTTAGCCAAGGCACGAACGTTACGTAGCGCTCGCTGTTCAGACCTTGCGCGCCGAATGCCGAGGCGAGCCGATGGCTCAACTTCTCGGATTGCTCGCGGTTTGGATGCATGAAAAACACGAGCCGGCACTTCTCGAGCCTGCGCGCGATCTCGACCAGCACGCGGTCGTTTTGTGGAGCGTACTTGAACGGAACGCCAGCGCACAGAAGCATCGGCACGGCGGGATCGTCGCCGCCATCCTCCCCCTCGGCCACCGCGGGCGCGAATCGCCTCTGCTCGAAGAAACTGCCGAGGTGCGGCAACAGGACCAGTTTCTCGCTGTAGTGCGCTTGCGCTCCCGGCGGCTCGAGTCCGTCGGCGGACAGGTAATAGTCCATGCTCGGGAGTCCCGTCGTCTCAGGGTGACCCCACGATACCGCCTGCACGGGCGCAAGCCGCAAGCTCGCCAGCTTGAGCGCCACGGGCTCCATGCCGATCTCCGGGTAGATCAGCACGTCGGGCCGCCACGCCTGGATCGCCTGCAGCCACTGCGGCAGATCTCTCGGGCCCTGCGCGAAGTGTGCAAGCCCGGAGACCGCCTTCGATGATTCCTCATCCGGTGGCGGGCCGAGATTGAATCCTGCGAGTACGAAGCGCGTGCGATCGAACTGGTGCACCCACCCTTTGGTGATTGCGTGCCAGACCGAGTGGTCGCGGAAATGCCCCGAAACGATGCCGACCCGGATCGCATGCGTGATGGCGTGCTCTGCCGTTGCCGCCGCGGCGGCGGCGTACCGATCCTGCCAGGACGCCATCAGGCGTACGCAAAGGTTGCCGTAGCGCTTCAGCAGATCGATATTGTTTTCCTCCTGGTAGGCCAGCCGGAACGGCTGCTGAACTCCAACCGCAACCGATGCATCGGCCACAGGCACGCTGTCGAACCAGTGCTCGAGCCGGCCGATTCCGGCGACAAATGCTGCGCGCGCGCGCCGCGGATCGTCGTGCACCCCGTAGACGCCAGGTAACTCCGCCATGACCTGCGACCAGCGCGCCTCGGCATGTCCGGGATCCAGCTGGATCACCCGCTCGAAGCAGGACAGGGCGGCTTCGTGTCGATCGGCCTCACCGTGCAAGTGGCCTAGCAGGTAATGCGCCTGCGCCAAGCCAGGCTTCGATTGGATCACTTTCTCCACTTGCGCGATCGCATCGGCGCGCCGGCCGAGGTCACGCAAGGCAACGGCCATGTTGTAGCGGGCTTCAAACAGCTCGGGCTGTGCCTGCAGCGCGGCCTCGTAGCATGCGATCGCCTCTTCAAGCTGCCCAAGGCCGACCAGAACCCAGGCCAGCTCGGATTGAGTCGCCGCCGCAGCGGGTCTCAGCTGCAGCGCTGCGCGGAAGCTCGAGGCGGCGCGCGCGAGATTTCCTTGTGCTTGATGGGTCCTGCCCAGGTTCACATGTGCGTCGAAGTAGTTCGGCGTCAGTTCGAGCGCCTTCTGAAAGGATGCGGCCGCCTGCGCCAGCTTGTCCTGCGCCCGCAGCGCGCAGCCAAGGTTGTTGTGCGCTGAGGCATTCGCACCATATTGCGCGAGCGCCCCGGAGATGAGTTCCACGGCCTGTGCGTGATCGCCCCGCTGGTGCGCAATGACCCCCAAGAAGTGCAGCGCATCGACGTTGCGGGGGTCCCCCGCCAGCAGTTGCCGGTAGAGCGACTCCGCTTCCGTCAGTCTTCCGGCATCGTGATGCCGCAGCGCCGCCTTGAGCAGATCCGAGTCGGGGGCCATGGCGGTCGCGGACACTCCGCGGTCGGACACGCTGTCGCCTGCCGCGTTCCTTGCGCGGAACAACCAATCAAGCATGTGCAACCCCCCGAACCGCATCATGCGCGCTCTTTGACATCGCTGCGAAGAACCGCTGCCGTCATGCGGTCGTCGGGATTGCGCAAGGAATCAGCCACACAGTCGGCGCAGCACGGGCGCCGGATCCGCCTTGCTCATCACCGAGAAGCGGCCGCAGCCGTCGGTTTCGGTGAATCCGTGCCCTATGAGGCGAGCCTTGATCTCGGACAGCGGCTCGCCCTTCCAATCGGCGTAGCGCGACCGGACGGGATCGAGCAGGACATGCGGCTCGCCCGCGAGCATTCGCACGGTTCGCTCGAACTGGGTACCGGTCGTAGGGAACGCAATCGCCGGAATCCGCAGGGGAGAATAGCAATCCGCCGTCGCGTAGATCCATGCGTCCGCGTACGAAAGCACGGGCAGGCCATCGCGGCACGCCGCGAGCAGCACCGGATCGATCCCGAGAACCCCAGTCTTCTGGAGCGGCTCGCTTGCGCGCTGCAGCAGCTTATGCAGCGACGGCTCATCGTCCTTGCTGCAGGAATCGCCAGCGGCGCATCCCCTCTGCCATGCCCGGCGCGCACCCTCGTAGCGCAGGGCGAAATTGTCGATGCCAAGAATACGGTCCAGCGGGAAGGATCCCCAGAAATAGGCGCACACGATCAATCCGATCAGGAAGATTGCGCTCTTGGCGCGTTCCGCCGGCACCGGCATGCCGGGCACCGTCGATCGAGCGCCAAAGCGTCTCGCGCGCACTCGTAGCACCAGGCCAATCAGCAGAGCGGCACAGGGAATCAGCGCCCAATACAGCGGCAGATAATGGACTGCATCGGAACGCCCGAGGGCATAGAGCACACGAGGGACGGCGGCAATCAGGGTGGCTCCGAGGAACAGATCGGTCCGGGTCAATCTCCGATGCAGCGACAGACGACGTACGACGAGCGCCAGGTAGGGCACCGCTACGAGGAAGGCGACGGTCACGATCGGGTCGAATTGCTGGGGAAGATTGGCATAACCGAGCACAGCCAATCGGCCCGTGGCAGAAATCTCGCTGTAGGTCTCGAGCAGATTCGTCCAGACCGCACCGTGCAGCGCGGCGATCGCCGCAAGCGGCAACGCGATTCCACCGAACATGGAGGCGAGGGTCCGCGCGTGCGTGGCGCGCACTGCGCCGGTCCCATGCACGAACAGATAGCCGTGCGCGAAGACAAAGCCGGCCGCAGCGAAAGCGCCGAACAGCGGGTCCCATAGCACCATCAAGCCGAACAGGAAGGCCGGCACGAAGCGCGCCCGCTTACGACGCAGGCTGAGGTACAGCAGCAGCGCGCAGAGAGTGATCTGCACGGGTGCGCGAAAGCTGCTGCTGACGGCGAAATCGCGGCTGACCGCCAGCACATAGGGGTTGATCCCTTGCAGCGGGTAGAGCGCGCCGACGAGGGCGAGCAGGGGCGAGCCCGTGAGCCTGCGGATCAATGTGAAACTCGCGATCCCGGCCACGAGGTTGCTGAGCATGATGATTGCGGTCAAGCTGAGCGCGGATAGGCCGAAGCAGAAAAGCCAGAGCGCGAGAAACGCCGGGCACAGAAGTCCGTAGCCCGAGTCGTATCCGCTCACGTAAGGCCACAAGCCGTTGCCGATCGCCGTCGACGCAGCGATCAATGGATACCAGTGATCGAGATCGATGCGATACGGAGGCAGGTAGATCGAGGCGACAACCACCAGCACCGCGAACGCGATGCTCAGTGGATCGAGCTTGGCAAAAAACTCCGCGTAGAAGTTGCTCCTACGGTTCACGCCGCGTTTCCCCTTCTTGCGTAGAGGGCCGGGAGGCATGACGAACGTAGTGGGCGAGGGAAGGCTTGGCCCCGGGGTCGCAGGCGAGGCCGGCTGCGCATTGCCGGTACCAGGTCGCGCGCTCGGATTCGTACGCGGTCGCGTATCTTGCGATCGCCCGGTTCAACCGGTCGATCGGGAAGAAGAGGTCGAAACAAACGACGAGCAGCAGCGCGTTCACGCCGAGCGAGAATGCGGCGCGAAAGCGCTGTGGCGTGCCGCAGCCGCCGCTCAAGGAGATCGCCCGAACGGCGCCGTAGAGCGCCAGCGCGGCGGCCGGAAGCAATACCCACTGGATCGCATGCGAAGGCCAGGAGCCCGCGCGAGTCGCGGCCAGAAACACGTACGGAACCGCGCAAAGCAGGCTGGCACCGGCAAAAACCCGGCGCGCGCTCCACTGCCGGGACCCCCCGCGCTTTCGCGAGGTGAGCGCCAGCAGAAGAAGTACCGGAACGAGCAGCGCAAGAGACGGCAGCGGCGGTTCGAGCCCCGGTCTGTCGGGAGAAGACGACGTGAGTACGCCGTGCACTACGATGGCCGCGACGAGCAGCCCGAACAGGAGCGCGGGCCACGTTCGCTCTCCGCGGAAGCGCAGGCTCAGATACAGCAGCAGCATCGCGAGCGCCACATGTGCCGGCGCAGGGGGGGTCAACCGGTCGGCGTGCGCCGCAGTCGCCTCGAGCAGCAGGTAACTCGCGCCCAGCAGCGCCACCGCCCGCGATCCGGTCAATCTGCGCAGCAGTGTGAAGGTGGCCATGCCCGCTGCAACATTGCAGATCATTGCCACCGCACTCAGGCTCAGCGCCGACAAACCCAACGACCAGAGCGGAGACCAGTACTCCAAATCGATCCGATACGGAGGCAGCCGGACCGAGGCGAAGTACAGCACGAACGCGAACGCGGCGCTCAGCGGATGCATCGCGAGCGGCTTGCGCCGCTGAAGCACCCAGTGACTCGCCAACCGGACGAAGACGATCGTGAATGCAACGGTGAGCGCCAGCAGCTCGAGCAGCGCCAGGCGCAGCTCGGATTTGTCGTAATAGCCAAGCGATGCCTGCTGCATCCCAGGGGCGAGCCATGCTTGC